>JASLBZ010000099.1 GCA_030146285.1 Neisseriaceae bacterium
TCCATTGAATTGAATATTGAGCATGATTCAAGCCGCAGCTTTATGTACGGTATTCGCATTCAAATGCGCTCTGCACCGGCATCCTTAGTGGATGACGACACCATGCCAAACTTGAAGCATGAAGAAACTTTTGAACCCATTTGTTATTTTGGTGATGGTCGCGAAGGCTACGATGTGCAATACATGCGTGAAGAAGAGTTGATTACAGACATTATCAAACAATACGAGCGTTATTTGAGTCTGACTGAAAAAGAAAGTCATCACTTAATGACACAAGCGCCGATTGAAGATGATGCTACGGAATAACAACACATTGTAGTATTTTCTTAAAAAAAAGCTGCCTGATTAGGCAGCTTTTTTCGTTATGCCTTTGAATAATACAAGTTCTAACTATGCAAGCCGCATTTTTTTGTTTATATTAATATAACTTTTAAAATTTTATGACAACATGCAAAACTCAACATTGACTTCACTTGCCATTACGGTGTTATTAACAATATCTTTAGCAGCCTGCAACAACAGCAATAATGACACCAGCAATATCGATAAAATTAACACCACAGCAGCATCACAAACAAACGTTAGTCTACCCATCAATACCCATGATACAGATGATTTGATTTTAGCTGACGATATGGATGATGCAGATGAAACATGGATGGCTAACAACAATCCAAATCAACCTTTGGACACCAGCGAGATTTTTCTTGCCAACGTGAATGCAGAGCTTGAAACCAAAAACCCAGAATTGGTCAGCCAAGACATGGTGATTATTACTGAGGGTAACATCCCAGGATTCTTATACCAATTCTCCCCAACTTTAAGCTTGATTGCCCAAATGGACAGCAATCGAAACAAAGTAACAGCATTGGAATTTAACGCCCTGACATCAGCCAATCAAAAACTAAGCCATGAACAATTTGATGTCATCTTGGCAGCCTTAACCACCTTTAGTCAGCAAAACCCCATTGCGATTGCCACTGAATTAAGCCAAGCCATAACGGAACACAAAAAACACCCTAGCCAAGCAACTGAATTTTTTCTAGACGGCATTGAAGCCAAAGTGGAAATGACGGCAAAAAACACATTGAAACTGTCTGTTGAGCACCCCAAAGACAATTAAAACATCTCTCTTTAAAAACAATTTGTTTTTATCCCTTTTGCTCGCAACTTTTCACATGCACAGAATCCAATAAGCCTATGCCCTGTATCGTCTTGATACAGGCGCTTATTTTCTATTGTTAGGCCATCACCCACGCAACAGCAAAACACAATGTGCAATAGCACAGGAGATGCTCATGGAAACAGCCTTACACAATCAAACGCCACAAAACTCATGGCTTCCTGTTTTGATTTTGGCAACCTCAGCTTTTGTATTCAATACCACAGAGTTCGCACCCGTTGCTTTGTTAAGTGATATTGCAGCGAGTTTTGATATGAAGGTTGCCGACACCGGTCTGATGATCACCATATATGCATGGCTTGTGGCATTAACATCCTTACCCTTAATGTTATTGACCGGCAAAATGGAAAGGCGCAATTTATTGGCGATTGTCTTTATCTTGTTTATTATTGGCCATCTCATTTCAGGCATTGCTTGGAGTTTTTTAATCTTAATCTTTGGACGCATTATCGTTGCGTTTGCCCATGCAATTTTTTGGTCCATTACTGCGTCTCTTGCTGTTCGCTTAGCACCAAGCGGAAAAAGAATGCAGGCACTGGGGTTATTGGCAACAGGCACGGCTATTGCCACAGTTTTAGGCTTACCCATTGGCCGTGTGATTGGTCAAATGTGGAACTGGCGCGTGACTTTTTTGTGCATTGGTGCCATTGCCATCGTAACCTTGATCGGCTTGTTTTTGTATCTGCCTAAATTACCCAGCCAAGACTCAGGCAACCTGAAAAGCATCCCCATCTTATTGAAAAAACCAGCTTTGGTGGGTATTTTTGTGGTTACTGTTTTGATTATTACCGCCCATTTTGCAGCCTACAGTTACATTGAACCTTTTGCGCAAAACATTGCTAAGATGAGCGATGATTTCACAACACTGTTATTGTTGATTTTTGGGGGTGCTGGAATCATTGGCAGCTGGATATTCAGCCGCTTCAATGCACAGCATCCCAAGCCTTTTCTAATCTACGCTCACATTGTGGTTGTCTTGTGTTTGCTAACACTGTTGCCCATGGCTTTACACCCCTCTTCATTCATGGCATTGGTATTAATTTGGGGGGTAGCAATCACCTGTATCGGTTTGGCATTGCAAGTGAAGGTGCTTGACTTAGCGCCCGAAGCAACCGATGTGGCCATGTCGATTTACTCGGGCATCGTCAACATTGGCATTGGCGGTGGTGCACTCCTGGGGAATATCATTATCCTGCAAGCAGGCATGAAAAATATTGGCTTTGTCAGTGCTTTCTTTGCTCTAATGGCTTTGGCCGTTATTGTGTACTTGTTCAAGCATTATCAAACTGCTTTTGCACCCATGGATACCGTTGTCCCTGATGATTTGGCATGATAAATGGCATAAAAAAATACCACCTTAGCGGTGGTATTTTTATTCAGGCTGCCATGGACACAAACGCCTAAGCAATCTTGACAGCCAATCAGTTGGCAAAAAACAGCTGCACGACCACAATCACCAAGGACAAAACCCACAAATAAGCAAACAAACAAGATTGCAAAAGTGACGGTGCTTCACCAGCTTGCTGTTGTGCTTTTCTTAACATTAACATGGGCATAATCAATGCCAAAACCACCAAAGAAATCGAAGCATAGCCCAATGCCAAAATAAATCCTTCAGGGTAGTACAATGCAAACAACAATGGCGGGATAAATGTTAATGCCATAGAGCTGATGCTATGGCGAACAACCAAAGCGTTGCGGCCTAAGTCCCGAATATAATCTCGCAGTGCCATCGCCACGCCCCAAAAAGACGTTAAAATCGCAGCAGAAGCAAAGATATTAAAAGATACTTTAATCACTTCTGAGTCTTGTATAGAGCGTATGCTTTTTAATAACCCCTCTAGACCAGAATTGCTATTCAAAATATGGGTAAAAACAGTTGTTGGAATATTGCCTAAAATGGTCAATTCCCAAACAAAGTACAAGACCAAAGGAATGCTACTGCCAATAAAAAAGACCCATTTTAATTGCTTTAAATTACCATCAAGATATTTAACCAAACTGGGAATCACCACATAAAAGCCAAAGGATGTGAAGATGACAGGCAATGTTGCCAAAACCGGCAAAACCGTTTTGGGCGTATGTTGCAAGTTATGTATTTCAATCTGTGGCAACAACATACCAATAACCAAGCACAAGAATACCAATTGAATACTGAACACCGCCTTGGTACCAATATCAATCCACCGTGTTCCAAATGCAATCACACCGCCAAAAACCAATGAAAACAAAATGGCAGGCGCAGCAGTGGGAACAGGATGCCCTAACCACATTTCGAGCAAGCCTTTTAATATCTCACCGCCTCCGGTGATGTAGGCACTAACCAACGCATACATTAAGGTCAGCATGCTCAATGCGGTGACCACAGCACCTTTGTTACCCAAATACTTAATGGTTAGGGTGTTTAAGCCATCGGTTGGTTTGTTGTATCGATAAACATCGACCAACAGTGTTGATGTGTAAAACATGGCAAACCAAATGGCCATCAAAATTAGGCTGATAAAACCAAAACCCACATCCGCCGACACAATGGGCATGGCCAACATTCCTGCTCCAATGGTGGTTCCTGCCACAATAAGAATACTGCCAATAATTTTTTGCATATGTTTTAGGTTGCCTTAAAAGCAACAGTTATTCATCCATCAAATAAATAGGTGTTTATTGTTAAATTAGTGTTACGGCAGCTTCTGGGGATACAAGCAGTCTTAGTTTTTAACCCACTTAATACCCAAAAAACAAAATATCTGTCTAGAACACAGTATGAACATGAAATAAAAAGAATATATCGCAACAAAATAGCTTCTATTATAAGTCAAATCCATATAAGTTGCTTTGCTATTCCTTTTAAAGTCATTTAACACACCTTTAGAATGACCAAGACCCAAAAATCTGACCATATGCAATTGTGCTATCAAATAATGTTAAAATACTTTATTCTTGTTTCAAGAACCGATAATCATTTTCTCAGAACATCTGATTTTAAAGCCATTGTAGAATCAAAATATTAAAGAGAAAAAAATATCAATACATTCTAATAAAAATACCTATTGGCTATTTTATTCTTGTGCAAAGCACAATATAATATTTTTGATAGGCTAAGAGTGATCAACATTGAAAGGTGAGGATAAACACATGATGCAAATGGAAATGATGCAACACCTAAGAGCCCTCTTATTGGATTTACAAGAATACTCTGAAACAACTGCGTATGTGCAAGCACAACAAGAAAATGAAGTGGACAACGAAGATTTGCCACAAGTGAACATCATGTTATCGCGTCTGCATCAAATCATACAAAAACTCAATAACACCCCAAAAACATCTGAATTACAGAGCAGTCTAAAACAACTGTACCAAGGCTTTAATCAAAATCCAAAAACAGAAGGCTCAGTGCTTCAAGCAGCCAAAGACACCAAACAATGGAATGTGCAGTTAATTCAGGCTGCCTTACACAATACTCAAAAAATACTTAGTGTTAAAAATTAAACACATGAGCACCACAATAACAAAACCCCACTGGATTCAGTGGGGTTTTGTTGGTGGACGTCAAGTAACATCAATCGGTAATCAAGATCATGGTTCTGCTTTCGTTCCTGTCTTTTTATTGGGTTTGGCTGTCGATTTCACTTCACGCCACAATTGACTGGACAGTTTTACACCTTCTTGCGTCATGGGTTTCATCACAAAGCCATTTTTAAGAATGTCTTCCGTTAAGAAAATGGTTTCACTTTTGGCGTATTTCGGGTTCATGAGCGCTCTGGCTTCTTTGACTGCTGGAGCATAGGTAACAAAATCAGCATTGGCAGCAGCCACTTTGGGATCCAAAGTGTAATCAATGTATTTGTGAGCATTCAAAACATTTTGGGCATCCACTGGAATGGTCCAAGCATCGACCCAGATACCAAAACCTTTTTTAGGAATCAACACAGCAATATTTTGGGCAGACTTGGGATTACGTGTTTGCTCTGCCCGATTCGCTGCAATGTTCAAATCACCATTAAAACCCAAAGCCACACAAACATCACCATGCGCCAAATCATCGATGTAGTTTGAACTGAAGTGTCGATAATCCTTTTTCACTTTTTTCAGCAAATCTGCTGCCGCCTTTAAATCTTCCGGATTACTGCTATTGGTTGGCTTACCCAAATACATCAATACCATAGGGAACACATCTGTTGGACTGTCTAAAATACTGATGCCACAAGATTTAAGCTTGCTGGTATAGTCTGGATTGAACAACAAATCCCATTCATTATTGGGCATTTTCCCACCCAATGCTTTTTTCACTTGATCAACATTAATACCAATGGTGGTAATGCCCCAAAAATAAGGCACAGCATATTCATTGTCTGCATCCACTTGCGCCATCAATTTTAGCAATTGCGGATCAATATTTTTGTAATTTTGAATCAAACTTTTATCAATTTTTTGGTATGTGCCCGATTCAACTTGATGGCTGATCTGAGCAAGACTGGGCACCACCACATCGTACCCTGATTTTCCAGTAATAATTTTATCTTCTAACATCTCATTGCTGTCATACAGATCATAATCAACCAGTATTTTATTCTTTTTTTCAAACTCACTAATGATTTTTGGGTGCACATAATCTGACCAATTGAAAATATTCAATTTATTGGTTTGCTCCAATTCAGCAGCTTTGGCTACTTTTTTTCGTGGTGTTTGTGCGCCCATATCCGACTGCGATTCAACACAAGCCACAAGCAGCATTGATGCTACTGCCAAGAACAAAAGATTTTTGTACATATTGTCTTCCCCTTAAAAAACCATCAATATCCCAATCATTATTGATATTATTTTGATTTAGGAAAATCTCCATTTGCCAATGAAACACATAGAAAAATAAAAAACCATATGGTATTTAACATTGCCGGGCAAAATATGACAAGTTATTTTTTTGCTTATCGATTTTTTTACATTTCACTACTGCCACAAAAATGAATCTACCCAAGCAAAACATGACAGAACCGTTTGGCTTTGTGAATGCAAGCTGTCACAAACAAACTGTGCTTAGTGCTACCCGTATTTTCATGGGCAATACACCTTAATTGAAAACGCTTTTCAGCTAAAAAAACCATTAAAAAATCCCACTGTAAAAAGTGGGATTTAAAATACAAACAATCTAGATTATTGACCCGCTTTAATGCCTTGCCACAAGCGTACTGACATTTGCACGGCTTTAGGCGTCATGGGTTTCATAACAAAACTGTTGGCCATTTGCGCCTCTGTTGGGAAAATAGAGGTGTCTTTGGCCAATTCAGGGTTCATCAATGCACGTGCACCTTTGCTAGCTGGTGCAAACGTCACAAAGTCACCATTTAACGCAGCCACTTTAGGATCCAAAGTGTTGTTGATGTATTTGTATGCATTCGCAACATTCTGAGCATCCTTTGGAATCAAGAATGAATCAATCCAAACACCAAAACCGCTCATGGGTACCAATGCCACAATTTTATTGCCTTTGACTTCTGCAGAACGGCGAGCTGCAATATTGATGTCACCATTGTAGCCCATTGCCACACACAAATCGCCGCGTGCCAAATCATCGATGTAGCCAGAAGAGCTAAATCGTTTGTAATCCCCACGCACTTTGCGGATGGTCTCTGCTGCGGCTTTTAGATCTTCAGGATTTTCGCTGTGTGTGTCTTTACCAATATAGCGAAGCACTGTTGGGAACACCTCAGTCGGGCTGTCTAAAATGCTAATGCCGCAGCTTTTTAACTTATTGGTGTATTCTGGGTTAAACAACAAATCCCATGAATTTTCTGGCAATTCACCACCTAAAGCTGCCTTCACTTTTTCCTCATTGACACCAATGGTGATAATGCCCCAGAAGTACGGCACAGCATATTGATTACCAGGGTCAACTTGTTCCATCAATGCAAGCAATTGAGGATCAATGTTGTTGTAATTTGAAATCTGGCTTTTATCAATTTTCTGGTATGCACCCGCTTGAATCTGACGACCCGCATGCGAAATGCTCGGCGCCACCAAGTCATAACCTGATTTGCCTGTTAAAATTTTTGCCTCTAATGTCTCATTGCTGTCATAGTAGTCATAACGAACTGTAACATTATTGGCTTTTTCAAAGTCAATCACTGTTTGTGGATCAACGTAATCAGACCAATTGTAAATATTAAGCTGACTGGTTGACGTAGGGCTAGCACTCTCTGTTGATGTTGCTGATGCAGAACTTGATGCTTGGTTATCTGCTGTGCTTGAGCCACCACATGCAGTCAAAAACAATGCCATGGCTGCTGAGGCTAATAAGGTTTTTTGCATAAAGTTTCTCTCCTTAAAAGGTAAATGTATAAACACTTTGTATTTCTCCCCGCCTGTCTTTTTTGCTTTTAAATGCTTTTAAGCGGTCTGACAATAATTGCATCTCCAACGCGAATGCTATTTAACTGTTATTTGTAATCGATGACAAGTTTTTTCTATGGTCAAAGTGAAATAACTTTAACCGATATAAGCGCCCCGTGTTACTTTATTCTTTAAAAAGGGATGAATACTAGCGATTAGCTGTGATT
>JASLBZ010000133.1 GCA_030146285.1 Neisseriaceae bacterium
TTATTTTTTGGGTTGAAAAACGCCAGACCAAAATCAAGCCTCGAGTATTGTCTGTTGATGACATGAAACCAAAAGATGCTTTGGTGGTTGGCTTGGCACAGGTTTTGGCTTTAATTCCGGGTACATCTCGCTCGGGCAGCACCATTATGGGGGGCATGCTCGGTGGATTGGATAGAAAAGTGGCAACAGAGTTTTCATTTTTCTTGGCTGTTCCGGTGATGATTGCAGCAACTTTTTACCAAGTGATTAAATACCGTGCTTTATTCAGTACTGAAGATGTCGCTGTGATTGTGGTGGGTTTTGTCGCTGCTTTTATCAGTGGTTTGTTTGCAGTGCGTGCGTTGTTAAAATTCTTAGCCAGTAAAACCTATGTGCCATTTGCATGGTACCGTGTTATTTTTGGCGGTATTATTTTATTGACATGGGCTACTGGGTTGGTGGATTGGACGATGCCTTAAGCGCTTAGGCAAAAAGATGTTATTTTTAGATTAAATGAATACCAAAATTGGTTATGGTTGAGGGTTTGATATCCCTGTGAAAATGCATTTTTTAATGGCTTTAATTTTGTGATTTGAAAAGACAAAATACTGCCACTGGCGTGAAAGTGTGATAACATTGTTTTTTATATAGCAAAGGTGGACGTACGTCCGCCTTTTTGTTGTGTCAATTGAAAGAGGATTACCATGCAATCTTGGCAATTACCTGAATACATTGCCGATATCCTACCTTCAACTGCTAGACAGTTGGAAAGCGCCAAAGAAGCTTTGTTGGCACTTTTCCGTGTACACGGTTACGAACTGATTAGCCCTCCAATTATGGAGTACACCACCTCACTTTTGACTGAGATTGACCCAGTCTTATCGCTAAAAACCATCCGTGTTGTTGACCAGATTACTGGATTGCAATTGGGCGTGCGTGCGGATATTACCCCGCAAGTGGCTCGAATTGATGCACATTTGTTGTCTGCAAAAACAGGTGTTAATCGCCTATGTTATGCAGGTTCAGTGTTGCATGCGAGACCAGAAACACAGATGAGTTCGCGCGAGCCTTTGCAAATAGGTGCTGAACTTTATGGTTATGAAGGTGTTGAAGCGGATATTGAGCTTGTTGATTTGATGTTTAAAAGTTTAGCCATCGCGAACATTCCTAATTTGTATTTGGCGCTAGGCCATGTCGGAATTTTCCATGCTTTGGCTGATTTAGCACACTTAAATGAGCAAGATCGCCAGCAATTGCGTGTGATTATGCAAAATAAAGATATCGAAGCTGCAGCTAACTTCGTGACATCATTGCATTTGTCAGATGAATTGGTGAAAGCCTTTACTGCTTTACCGACGCTTTATGGTCGTTTGGATGTGTTACAACGTGCGCGTGCTGTCTTGCCTCAAGAGGCAAGCATTCAGGATGCCTTGGCTCAAATCGAAGCTGTTTGTTTGGCATTTAATGATAAACAAATTCACATTGATTTGGCCGAGTTGCGTTACGCCTCGTATCACACAGGTTTGTTATTCTCGATTTATGCACCACAATGGTCAGATGCCTTGGCTCGTGGTGGTCGTTACAATGGTTTGGGCCAACATTTTGGACGTGCTCGACCGGCGACAGGCTTTAGTTTTGACTTGCGTGATTTGATTTCAGTATTGCCAGAGCGCCCTGCAACACTGGGCGTTTGCATCAGTAAAGAAGATTACCCATTGGCTGCAAAATACGTACAAAAGTTACGTGCTGCTGGTGAAGCTGTTGTGGTGGATTACTTGTCCGAAGGTGCGAAAGCATTGGGTTGTAATCGAGAATTGGTTTGTATTGAAGATGCTTGGCAGCTAGTGCCTAGCACGAAGTAATTATTTTTTGGATGAAAAATTATGGCTAAGAATGTAGTCGTTATCGGTACCCAATGGGGTGATGAAGGTAAAGGCAAAATTGTTGACTGGTTAACAGATCAAGCAAGCGCAGTAGTGCGCTTTCAAGGTGGTCACAATGCGGGTCACACTTTGGTTGTTAATGGTAAAAAAACCGTTTTGCGTTTGATTCCATCTGGCATTTTACATGAAAGCGTTGATTGCTTTATCGGCTCTGGCGTTGTGGTTTCTCCAGAAGCATTGCTAAAAGAATTGCAAGAATTGCGTGAAGCAGGCGTTAAAGTTGATGGCCGTTTACACATTTCTCCAACTTGCCCAATGATTCTTCCTTACCACATTGCACTGGACCAAGCGCGTGAAATTGCCAAAGGTGCAGGTAAAATTGGTACAACAGGTCGCGGTATTGGCCCAGCTTACGAAGACAAAGTTGCACGTCGTTCTGTTCGCGTACAAGACTTATTGACTCCAGATGTTTTGGCACAAAAAGTTCGTGATAATTTGGCAATTTACAATGTGCAATTGGTGAACCTATACGGTCAAGAGCCAGTTGATGCAGAAGCTGTGATTGCACAAACATTGGCGTTTGCCAAAGACATTGTTCCAATGATTGATGACGTGTCTCGCAAACTATACGACATGAACAAACGCGGCGATAAAATCTTGTTTGAAGGTGCACAAGGCACTTTATTGGACATCGATTATGGTACATACCCATTCGTAACGTCTTCTAACTGTGTTGCTGGTGCAGCTTCTCCAGGTGCTGGCGTTGCGCCACAAATGTTGAACTACGTTTTGGGTATCGTTAAAGCGTACACCACACGCGTGGGTTCAGGTCCTTTCCCAACAGAGTTGTTTGATGATGTTGGTGCTGGCTTGGCTAAGCGCGGTAATGAGTTTGGCGCCGTAACAGGCCGTCCACGTCGTTGTGGTTGGTTTGATGCTGCTTTGTTAAAGCGCTCAATCCAAATCAACGGTGTTACCGGTTTGTGCTTGACCAAATTGGACGTGATGGATGGCATGGATGAAATCAAAATCTGTGTTGGCTACCGTGTTGATGGTCAAGACGTTGATATCTTGCCATTTGGCGCATTGAATGTTGAAAAATGCGAGCCAATTTATGAAACCGTACCTGGTTGGACTGACAGCACCGTTGGTGTGAAAAACTACGATGAATTACCAGCAAATGCGCGCGCTTACATCAAACGCATTACTGAAATCTGTGAAGCACCGATTGCGATTGTGTCTACTGGCCCTGATCGTGAAGAAACCATCGTATTGGATCATCCTTACGCATAAGTTTTCTCATTAAAAAAACCACGCTTAGGCGTGGTTTTTTGTTTACTAAAGCAAAGCTCATTGGTATTGTTGGCCATCCCATTTTAAGATGGTCTTTTCATGACCTGTTTTGAGCATTAAGTCATAAAAACCATTGGTTTTGTTTTTTTGCACGATGACTATGGTGTCGTTTTCTTCAATATTATGTTCTCGAGTACCATCTTTGTTCCAATTGCCAGCGATGTCTCGGAACTCGTAAATGGGGGTATTCAGTATGATCTGTAGTTTTTGCCCTGAGAGACGAAATAAAATCAGATTTTGCTGGATTGCGCCTCCGCCAGCATAGCCTGTGACACTTTGGGCGCGCAAACCAAAAGCCATCTCGTTGTCATTGATTTTATAGGGAGCCAAATCCAAAGTCGGAAAACTGTTCGGACGGGTTTGTGAGCCGCTATCATCTGCCATCAGAACATCAATTGCGCCTGAGGTGGCAATGGGTGTGAATTGGCCATCATTCAGCGTGAAAGCGCCTAAGTACAAAGATTTGTTCTGGTATTCAAACTCTTGGCTTTGCTCATTTTTAAGATACGTTTGAGAACAGGCATAATCAGTTGGCTCTTGTGTGTCTGGCATGGGCGCACCTCTGACATTAAAGCAAGCGGTTGCGATAAATTGATTGTCCTTTTGCCAGCGCTTTATTCCCGAAAAAATCAATGTATCCGGATTTTCGTTAGGTGCTAGCCACGATAAAAAACGCACTGCATCCACACCGACGGGCAATTCTTGATAAGGTTTCGGCGGCGTGGTGCCATTCATTTGTTCTGAATAAGCAGCCTTACCATGGGGGTTTTGAATCACAGCTTCTACTTCGCTCAGGTTATTAACCCGCTGGCTTTTGGCATGGATTGCGTTACTGGCAAGGGCAATACAAAGTAGGCTAAGCAAGTAATGGATTTTCATGGTAATGACTCTGAATGATAAATTAATGAGATTGTTGCCACAACAAATCGCAGATAACATTGTGAATTTAGAGCGGATGAAGTTTGAGATAGAGATTTAAGTATTATCTATCTAGTTGAATAAAATATAGGGAGTCTATATATAGTATTCTAAGACTATAATTTATTCTGTTTTTTTGTAATCTCTGCAAAGAAATTTGTGATATCGGATAGGTCTGGGAAGTCCTGGTATTCTCTTCCCCAGAAATTTCCAATACTCGTATACATTAAATAAAGATATGGGTGATATTTGAGATAAAACTGCGTTAAATTCATCCTCTTGGTACGTTCTAGTGAGGCATGTGCAGAAATTTTGTTACGATAGCGCCTAAAATCTTTGCCAAAGCTTTCAGGGATAGGCAATATGTTTTCATAAGCTGAGATGTCATTCTCCCATTTTGGTGCTATTCCAAGCTTTATATCACTAATTCTATTATTAACTACTCTATCAGCTTCTACCATCAAAAGTGTATCTAAAAAAATATTCTTTTCTTGACCTTTGAGATTAGTAAGTGATGTATCTTGCAAGTCTCTTGCATGGCATGCCATTATCAGTTCGTATAAGTGTTGGATAAAATATGAGTAATAGTTATATGCGCGATATGCATCTTGTTTTTGATGCCCATTAATAATTAAATTTTCAGCAATCATTGCAAACTGCTTAAAGGCATCATGGCACTTCAAGTATTCATGTTTAATAGCAATACATTGGTGGCGGTCATCTTCATCATTTAATATCTTCATGTAAATTAGCTCCTATTATGAGTTAATGAGATTGTTGCCACAGCAAATCGCAGATGCCATCGGTGGGTTTAAATCCGGTTGGTGCTTCTAACAGCAAAGCACGAACAGTGGGGTAGTCACTGTCTTTGCAAGCGATATCCAGGCGATTTAGCAAAGCCTCTAACTCATCCCAAGGCAGCATGGCTTCGGTTGCAGTCATGATGCGTGGGTGGTCACTGGCGGTGACATTGTCGCCAATCAACAGCTCTTCATACAGTTTTTCGCCAGGGCGAAGGCCTGTAATTTTGATTTCAATATCGCCTTTTGGATTGGAAAAATCCTTGATTTCTAAACCACTTAATAAAACCATTTTTCGAGCCAAATCCATGATTTTTACCGACTCACCCATATCCAATACAAAGACATCACCACCGTGACCTAAAGCACCGGCTTGAATCACCAATTGCGCTGCCTCTGGAATGGTCATGAAAAAACGGGTAATTTCGGGGTGAGTAAGGGTGATCGGGCCACCTTGCTTGATTTGTTTTTCAAATAAAGGCACTACCGAACCGGATGAGCCCAAAACATTGCCAAAGCGCACCATGCAAAAACGGGTTTTTTGTTCAGGAAGACTTGCCAAAGCTTGTAAGGTTAATTCTGCCATGCGCTTAGATGCACCCATGGTATTGGTGGGGCGCACGGCTTTGTCAGTCGAAATCAGTACAAAGTTTGCAACACCAGCTTCAATGGCAGCCTGAGCACAAAATAACGTACCAAATACATTATTGCGAATGCCTTCAATCACATTAAATTCTACCATTGGCACATGTTTGTAAGCGGCTGCGTGGTAAACCGTATTGACCTTGAAGTCGTGCATGATGTTAAGCAAGCGTTTGTGCTGTTGAATCGAACCCAATAGTGGGATAATTTTGACTTCGAGTTGTTTTTTGATTGCGTAGTCACGCAACTCTTTGTCAATGTTATACAAAGCATATTCAGACAAATCGAACAATAACAAAGAAGAAGGTTGTTGTTCTATGATTTGTCGGCACAATTCCGAGCCAATAGAGCCACCTGCACCGGTGACCATGACCACTTGGTCTTTGATATTGGCTGACATTAGCTTGTCTTGGGGATCAATGGGGGTACGCCCCAATAAATCAATCACTGATACGGGTTTTAAAGCATCAATGGTCACATTGCCATCAACCAAATCTCGCATGCCCGGAATCGATAAAACCTCGCAAGGAAGTGGCGTTAGCATATTCAAAATGCGTTGTCTCTCCTCATTGGCTGCGCTGGGAATGGCCAAGAGGATTTTTTCAATGCCGTATTTTTCAATCAAGCGTGGAATTTTATCGGGCGAGTACACTGTGTGGTTTTGAATAATGCTTTGGTGCAAATCAGGATTGTCATCCACAAAAGCAATGGGATGGTATTCATCGACTTGTTTTAAGCCCTCAAGCAATTGACGTCCTGATTGGCCTGCGCCATAGATTAAGACAGGCTGGCCAAATGCCTTATTGCCCATGTGCAAAATTTCTTTAATAATCAATCTTGAGCCTGTAAACGCGGTAATGCTCATGAAGAAATACAAAACAGGAATGCTTCGTGGCAATTCAGAATGGG
>JASLBZ010000191.1 GCA_030146285.1 Neisseriaceae bacterium
TTTTAAACTGACCAATGCGGCGAATATCCAAGCGCACAGATGAGTAGAATTTCAAAGCATTAACACAGGTGGTGGTTTCTGGGCTACCAAACATCACGCCAAATTTCATGCGGATTTGGTTAATAAAGATAACCAAGGTATTGGTTTTTTTGATGTTGCCTGTTAGTTTACGCAGTGCCTGACTCATTAAGCGCGCTTGCAAGCCAACATGGCTATCGCCCATTTCGCCTTCGATTTCTGCTTTTGGAACCAAGGCTGCAACAGAGTCAATCACAATCATGTCCACGCTACCTGAGCGAACCAACATGTCGCAAATCTCTAAGGCTTGCTCACCTGTGTCTGGTTGAGAAACCAATAAGTCTTCCACTTTGACATCCAGTTTACGGGCGTAAACTGGATCAAATGCATTTTCTGCATCAATAAAGGCACAAATGCCGCCACCTTTTTGGCACTGAGCAATGGCTTCTAAACACAAAGTGGTTTTGCCTGAAGATTCAGGTCCGAAAATTTCAACAACACGACCACGTGGCAAGCCACCCACACCTAAGGCAAGATCCAAACCCAAAGAGCCTGTAGAAATCACGTCTAGGGTTTCATCTTTGTGACTGCCGTCCATCTTCATGATAGAACCTTTACCAAATTGTTTTTCAATTTGGGCTAGGGCGGCGGTTAATGCTTTGCTTTTTTCGTCTGACATGTTCACTCTTTATGTTGAGAAAGGGCCAAGATAATTAGCTTGTAAGATAACATGCTAAGAATGTTTTTAATAGTTTTATATTGCTTGAAAATATTGTATCAAAAAATCAAGTTAAAGGGCGTAATATTAATAAAACCAGTCAAAAATAATTTTATAGACTGGTTTTTTGTTGTAAAAATAAACAGTTTAATATTAAGGAATAATATTGTTTTTGCGGTTGTGATTCATTTTCCAAGCCAAGCCATAGCCCAATAAAACAGGCATAACGGCAATGATGCCTTTGAAAATCCATGAAGCGTACCAAGGTGCTGCTAAAGGTGTTGTGCTTGTTAGCATGGCTTCATTGGCAACGTGATCTAAGGTTGGCCACCAACATGCAACCAAAAGTCCTAACATCACAGGCCATATCCAGCCAAGCCAAGCTTTTTGCCACAGTTTGAAACTGAGGATAATCCAAAGGATGGTTAACACAGTAACCAATAAGGCAATATTGGTGGTGGTGCCGATGGAGTAACGCGTGACATAAAAGGTCAGTATTGTCCACAAAACACCAATGACTGCCATGATGAATTCTTCTGGTTTACGCATTTTCGTCTCCAATCAATATTACTGTTAAATATACCGCAAATACCATGCTTTTGCCATGTCACTGTGGCTGATTTTGCTTTAAATGACAAAATTATCCAAAGCAAGGCAGTCAATGTCCCATGACCAAATTCCCGTGTCGCTGCCCAGTGCAAGACCGCGTAAGAACAAATAGCGAACTTCAATGCTGTGCAGCTTTAAGTGACGAGAGGCAAAATAGCGTTTAATTGCGACAGCATAAAGTAGACATTGTAAGTAATAATGGTGTTCTGCCATGGCCTGATTCAATGCATCGCTTTGGTAGTCGTTTGTGCTCATGCCAAGGTGATTGGATTTGTAGTCGATTAATGTCACCACGCCATCTTTGTGGGTGCACGTCATGTCGATAAAACCATTTAAAAAACCATTCACCGCTCTAAAGTCCAAGCCATACACGGCGGTCTTAATAGCAGCGGGTAAATCACTTTGTTGAATAAACTCGATGACATGGGTGAGTGACAATTGTTCGGTTTTAATGACAAAACCCATTTCAGGCAGCCTTTGGTTGCTGGTTAGCTGACTCAAAGAGAAAGCACCCAAAGACACTTTTGCTGTGGTGTTCAGCATGTCTGTCACGCTGGGTAGCCAGCTTTCTTCAAAACCATAGCGCTCCAAAATCGGCAGAATTTTATTTTCTTGTAAAGTGGCATCTTGTTCAAAGTCCAATTGCTCTAACAGCTCATGCAAGCACAAACCAGCGTGGGCACCTTTGGGAAAGTGGAAAATATCCCAAGACAGTTCATTGTCAATCGGATTGCCATCGTTGCTGGCAATCTCGGCGCTGTCCAAGTTCGGGGCTATGTCATCGCTATTGGGGGCGCTATTGTTGGCTTGTCGGTGACGACTGAGTGCAGTAAAACTGGTGTTTTGTACCCATTTAAATGCTCGCTCTTGCCATGTTTTTGCTTCGTATGTTTCGGCATGAGATGGGGTTGTTACGGTTTCCATGTCAGCAATGTCATCTACCCAATGAATGCTGTGTTCTTCTGCTTTAGAATTCATCCAAGCATCCCACATGGCTTTTTGGGCGCTTGCATTGCATTTTTTCCAATTTTCCAATACTTGCTCAGGAGAGGAGTTAGCAGGCTGGGAAATTAAATAACTTAGGGCTGTTTTAGAGGAGTCACCATAGTGGCATAGATTTAAATACAAACGTTCCTCTGCTCGCGTTAGGGCAACATACAATAAGCGCAAATCTTCACTGAGTTGGTCGTGGTGCAAGGTTTGTTCTTCATTGTCATTCACTGCATTTTTGCTTTTGAGAATGGCACAGTTGTTTTCATCGTGGGTTAAATTAAACTCAGAGAGTTCAAATTTTCGGGTATCCCAAATAAACGGACAAAACACAATCGGGTATTGCAAGCCTTTAGAAGCATGCATGGTGACAATCTTCACCAAGCTGTCATCGCTTTCTAAGCGCAGTTGGCTGCTGTCATGGTTAAGACCATTTTTCGCAGCATGCACTTGTTTCTCCAGCCAAGCCAGTAACGATTCAATGTGATCATGCTCCAAAGATTCTGCCGCCAATAATTCAAAAACTTGGTGGATGTTGGTCAGAATTCGGTCATCTTGTCTGGCCAGTAATTGAGCTTCGAGTGCATGTTGCACTGAAAAAAACTGATAGGCCGCAAATACGCTGTTTTGATGCCAAATGTCTTGTGCCGCTTGGGCGCTATCTATCCAGCGAAGTAAAGCGATTTCATCGTGGTTCAATGCCATGATGTCATCGGCACTGTAAGCAAACAATGGGCTGAGTAAAATATAACGCAATAAGCCGGTATTGCCAGGTTGTAGCCACCACTTTAATAGCGCGATTGCTGTTGACGCTTCTTCGCTGGCGAACACGGACTCTTGGCTAATCATCACGCTGGCAATGTTTTTTTGGTACAAAGCCTCGCGGATTTCTTTGCCTTCATTGTGGGTTCTGACCAAAACAGCGATGTCTTTGGCTTCTAAGTTGGCATCTTTTAGTTTCAGGCTGCCTTGTTGTCCATCCGTTAATAATTGGGCAATTTGATTGGCCGCAGCTTGTGCTGAGCGAGCGCGAGCCACATCTTTATTGAGTTTGTCTTCATCTTCTTTATTTAGCCAATTGAGTAAAATCGCCCCTGCATTGTCCGATAACAAACTGCTATCTCGACTGGCATCAACATCAATATATGGAATCTGCTCCATAATAAATGGGCGAATTTTGGGCAAGAATAAATGGGCAATGCTTTTGACCAAAGCTTTGTGACTGCGAAAATTCGTTGCCAATGTATATTGGGCTTTGGCATCGGTGGCAGCTTGTAAATAGGCATGAATATCCGCACCACGAAAGCGGTAAATTGCTTGCTTTGGGTCGCCTACCAAGAAAATTGGGATGTTGTTGTCAATAAAGCTTTGTTGGAAAATCTGGTATTGCAAAGGGTCGGTATCTTGAAACTCATCGATCAAGGCCACTTGCCATTTTTTGGCAATGCTGTCGGATAACTGAGTGCCATAGGTTTCGTGTTGCAATGCATTGTAAACATCAACCAATAAGTCATCAAAACCACGTTCACTGACTTTTTGTTTTTGTTCTGCCCATTTTTGATTGATAAATTGCAATAAATCCATGTGCAAGTTTTCAATCAATGCAGATTTTTCGGCCATCACATTTTCCAGTGCTTCAGGTAGCTGAGCCAGAATTGTCAATGAGACCAAATCCTCAAACGTGGCCGGACCTGATTTACTGATGCGTTTTCTAAACAAATCTTCTGAAAAATTCCCCAATCTTTTGCACAAATCAGCATTCATGGCGTTTAAACCATGCGCCAATAATGGCTCAAATACTTCTTCACAATACTGAGCCTGGTTCATCCAAGAACCATGAAAGTTCTTGGCTGGATATTGGCAAAACAAAGCATACAAATCAGGCAATTGGGCACTGATGGTTTGCCAAGTTTGTTCTAAATGCTGCTTGGCTTGGGCTACGTTGGAAGGCTTGCTGGGGTTGACTTGAATATAAGGTCGATTGATGAAACTGCGAATTTTGTTCAAAACAGCATCAGGTGTTAAGTTTGCTTCGTAAACGCATTCACTTAGGATGGCATCGTGAATCACATGCTCACGCCAAAAGTCAGCAGCCAAAACTTGCATTTGGGTGCTGGTGTTTTCGCTTAATTCGGTGCGAAAAGGTGATTGGCACAAAAAAGCATAGTCTTGCAGTAAACGTTGGCAATAGCTGTGAATGGTGTAAATTGTCGCATGGTCAAATTGATTTAAGGCAGCCTGTAAACGCAAACACAAGCGCGGTAAGGCTTCTTTTTCATTGGCCAGATACAAATAATCCACATCATCAAAATCTGAATAATCTTGGAAAAAACCATCATTTTTAATTAAGTTTGCCAAGTCCTTGGGCAGCTTGTCGCTGTCGCAACCATGTTCTGTTTGGTAGGCCAAAGACAAACGCAGAACTTGAAAGGCGCTTTCTAGGCGCGAGCGCAAACGGTTTTTGAGTTCAGCCGTGGCCGCTTTGGTAAAAGTCACTACCAAAATGCGATCAACACCAATGTGTTCGGACAAAACCAAACGCAAGAACAAAGCGGCAATGCTGTAGGTTTTGCCAGTACCTGCGGAAGCTTCAATTAAGTTCACACCCTGAATCGGCACGGTGAGGGCGTTAAAGTTTTGGGTTGTGTGCACGGTTATTCCTCATCAGACTTTGTTGGTGTATCGGTATCAGCATCTTGCCAATACGTTTGCAGTGGCAACCAAATCTCACGAATGGGTTCAATAAAATCAGCTTGTTCTAGTAGCTCGCGGCTGGGTATTTCACCAAACACCAATTTGACTTCGGGGTAATCTTTTTGCCCTTTGCTCATTTTATTGCCCAAGTAAGGGTCTCTAGCTGCTTTTTGAACCTTCTCATGGCTGTCTTGATTAAGTTCTTCAGCAGTTACTTGGTGTTTCTCACATTCTTTGTGCCATGCTTTTGCCATGCTTAAACTGGTTCTGGCAAAAAAAGGCAAAGGGCGGTGTTGTCCTGCTTGCCAATAATCTAAGCATTTTTTTAAAAGAGCTTGGGCCGTGTCTTGAGGGATGGTTTGCAAAGCCTTAGGTTCTGGTGGCCATACCCACAAGCTTTGCTGAGCATCACGGCTGCTGGCACACCAAATTAAATGCTCAAGTAAAATACCGACTTCATCGGTGTTATTGGCTTTTTGGGATTGGTAAGTCACCAAGCCATTGTTGTAAAGGTTTTTCAAGCTGCCTGTTAAGGTTAAATGCTGGTGTTCAAAATGAATGGGCAAGGCAGGTAAACGCTCATTGCTAAACCATGTTTGCGGCAAATGGGCAATGTTCTTTTGGTATTGGTTTTGCCAATGTTCGGCCAAGTGTCCATCCGGCCACATGTTTTTGGCAGCCAAATGGGTGACGGTGTCTTGATAGGAGATGTTGTCACGTCTGGCTTGGAAGTATTCTTCATAAATAACTTGGGCATTGCCTGCCGCATCAAATGGCTCGGTATCGTCCAGTGATGCTTGCAGATATTGGCTTTTCCAGCCCAATTGGTTTTGTAGCCAATGGCGTACAGGGTTTTTCCAAAAGGCAATAAAATCACTGATGTGAACCTGTTGTTTGTCATGGCAATTGGTATGCTCAGCAATGTCATGTGCCGATGATGCTAAGAAAGCTTTGCTTTTTGGCTTGGCTTGGTTTAGCGCTTGGGCATAGTCTTGACGGTAGCTGTGAAGGCTGGCATTGGGGGTGTAATACTGCTTGGAGAATGCTTGCAGTGGGTGCTGGACAATCCAGTTTTCCCATAGGGATTTGCCTGTGCTGCCTGTCATGGTGGCAATCACATCAACCAATTCATGCAATAGTGGCGATGCTGCCATGTCTTCATTTTTGTCTTGGCTTTTGCCCAAAAAGGACAAATACAAAACATCACGCGCACTGATAATGGACTCTAAGAACAAATAACGGTCATCATCTCGGTGAGAGCGATCGCCTCGTTCAGGGTGCTGGTTTATCAAATCAAATTCGGGTTTGCTAAAGTTTCGTGGGAATTTACCGTCATTCAAGCCCAATAAGCAAATCACTTTAAATGGCAAGCTGCGCATGGGAATCATGCTGCAAAAAGTCACCCCTTGGCGCAAAAATCCAGCTTCGGAACTGCTGCTTAAAAAGTTACTGACATGTTTGGCAACCGTGTGAAAAGCCAAGGCAGCCTGAAAATGAGAACAGGTCACTTCAGCTTGCCAGTCTGCCAAGGCTTGGCTCCATGAGGTTGCCGCGCTGGTGTCAGTCTCTTCTGCTAATAAGAAGTCTTGTGCCAGATTTTGTAAGCGCTCCACCCAACCGGAAACATCGGTCTCGGTTTGAAACAAAGCATGATAATGGGACAAGGTTTGCCACAAGCTAAGCCATTGGCTAAACACAGGCAATTGTTCTAGTGCACTTTTTAAAGGTGCTTTTTCTTGCCATGTCGCATCGGTTTTGCCATTGCTAGGCAGCATTAAGCCAAGAGCCATACGCTCTAAGCCTTGTGACCAAGTAAAGCACTCACTGTTAGCACCATATTGCCCACGCATGTTTTGATCAAGACCCCAGTGAATGTTCAAGTCCTCTAAGGCAGCCTGTAAAGTTGGAATGTCATCCAGTGTTAAATCAAAACGTTTGAGCACACAAGGATTGTCGAATAAAGGCAAAACGGCGGTGATTTCAAAGCGACTTTGCAAAATACTTAATAAGCTCTCAATACCACTCAAATAAGGTTGCTTTTGGCTGATTTTAACGTCGGCAACACTGTAAGGAATGCGCACGCCATCGGGGGCGTGCTCACCGAAAATGGATTCAATAAACGGAGTATAAGGTTCAATGTCTGGGGTTAATACGGCAATATCATGTGCTTGCCAGTCTGGGTTTTTACCCAGCATATCCAAAAGAGAGTCTTTTAAGATTTGCAATTCACGCAAAGGACTATGGGTGCTGTGAATCTCAATAGAATGGTCAAGCAAGGCAGCTTGGCCGTCACTGTTTTTTTCGGGCGTTCTTAAATTCAAAATATCCGATTGTAATTGGCCCAATAAACTGGCTTGGCTTGGCTCTTGGAAAAGCTCACTGGAATAAGCCAAATCGCTTTCTGAGGTTAATGTGCTCAGAAAATCACGACCTTGTTTGCCAAGCGATGCCAATAACGGATGGCCCACTTGCATTTCAATGCTGTTGTCTAAGGTCTCATCCAAGCCACGTTGCAAAATTTGCTCAGGCTCAAGCAATTGATACCAATAATCATGACAAGGGTTCAAGGCAAAAAT
>JASLBZ010000182.1 GCA_030146285.1 Neisseriaceae bacterium
GCTATTTTCTTAAACCTATTTTTCCCACCAGAAAAAGAAGTTGAGACAGAAGCACATTAAGTAATGGTATAAAAAAGCGCAGCTTAAGCTGCGCTTTTTTTATGCTTAAGTGAAGTGCATTCAATCAACCTTTATGCGATGGCATATTTTGAATGATTCTGGCAAGCAATGCTTTGCATGCTTGAGTTAACAATGATTCTGTTTCTTGAAAATCACCAGTAAACCAAGGGTCAGGAATGTGATCAATGGTAGCATCTTCAATCAAATCTGTGATTTTGAAAATAGCATCAGGATGAGTGCCAAACAAGGCTTCTAATTGATGAAGATTGTCATCATCCATTGCAATCAAATAATCAAATGTTTGAAAATCTGATGGCTTGACTTTGCTGCTGATAAAGTCATCGTGCTCAATATTCTGTGTCGCCAATACCAAAGCAGTTTTGGGATGCATGCTCTCACCATCGTGCCAGCCTGATGTACCAGCGCTGGATACGCTAATGGCCTCGGATAAACCTTGGTTTTGCACTTGGGCTTTAAACAAATACTCCGCCATTGGCGAGCGGCAGATATTGCCAAGGCAAACCATTAAAACTTTAACCATTGCTTATTGCATTTCTGCGAACAAAGGATTGATGCTCGGTAGGTTTCGAGCTTGAGCATAAGTCGGTAACACATCGCTTTCAGACAGCGGGTCATGCAAGATGCGAATGTTTTCAACTTGGCATTCAATTAGCAATTCAATGAAGTTTTGCAAAATGGCTTCGATGTTTTCTGAAAAGTCCATTTGCCATACAAACACTTGAGGCTGTACTTGAAAAGCAGTTTCGGTAGCATTAAAACCAAATAACAAACGGCCGCCTTCTTGGGATGCAATTACCACACCAACACGTGGGTTTTGTAGGCGAATGGCACGAATGGCATTGGTGGCAAATACGTCAGCAGCCATGCGCATGCGAGTGTGGCTACCGTCCAATAAGCCTGCCAATGGTGTTGCCAATGGCAATGGATTGGTAAAGATGGTTTGTGAGCCTGTATTGAAGTGCTCTTGCCAAACTTGCATCAAATGCAAAGCCGCATCTTGCAATGGTTGGTTGGCCAAAGAAGCATCATTTTTATTGCCATAGGCCAAAGCATAAATCACTTTCACTTCTTGGCCAGCTTCAATATTCAAAGGTGAGTCAGGCAAAGAGTTGGCAAAATCTTGGGCGGCCTGTAAATTTTGTTTGGCAGCAAACCAGGTGTCTGATTTGATTTTGGTAAAAGCATCGGCATCCACAAAACGAGGCAAGATGGTTAAATTTTCCCAGGCTTGTAAATGAGGGAATTTTTTAGCAACATCTAAAATGGCTTGGCTTGGGACACTGTTGTTTAATGTCGCTTCTACTTTGCTGCCCACCACCAAAACAACAGGCATGGTGAACCATTGAATTTCGGCGTCCGTTTTTGCCATCAATGTTTCATCTAAACTAGAGAACAATGCTTTGTATACAGCAGGGTTTGGAGCCATGGACATGGCAACAGACAAGCCTAAATAATGGTTTTGTTGCAGCATTTGGTAAATGCTGGCTTGCAATGATTCGCTGGCCAGTGTTTTTTGTGCACCAGAAGTGCCTGTGGCAATTTGGGTGGCGTGCAAAAGCAAATCATTTTTAACAGGGTCGGCAGGAAAAGGGCGAGTATCAATTAAAAAACGGGAAAAATGGGCTTGGCTCATGGTGTTGTGCAGTCTGATTGGGTTCTTTGTAATGTGACCATTTTAGCAAAGGCAGCACCAAACGTCTTGTTTGGGTAGCAATAAAATGGCGTCTCTTACCGGCACTGCGTTACAGGCTGTGTTTTAACGCTCACTTGCATTCCTGTTAATGAAAACAATTGGGTAATTTGTTTTTGTGCATTTTGATTGGCCAATTCTAAAATTTTGGCTTTGCATGCCGAGATTTGAATTTGGCGCTTGGCTTCAATTTGCAGTTTATCAATCATTTCCTTATTGGTCGGCTGCAAATTCAAAATGCCACCACTGATGTCATACACTTCGATTTTATCAATGGAGGTTTTAAAAACCTCAACCGCTGGAATATTGATGCTGATGCTGTGATCTTGTTCTGAAACAATCACGTCATTTCGAGTCAGTTTATCCAAATCAACGCCAGCAATAACTTGACCATGAACGACAAATAAACCTTTTTGTGCATCTTGCCATAAGGCAATCCATGAACCTTTTTTCTCACTGCTAACAACAGTATCAACATTGTAAGCAATGGTTTCTAGGCGGCTTAAGGATTGAATTTGCGTCACAATGCCATCACGAGAGAGCACCGAAATACTGTTGTTGTCTTTTTGAAGATAGCCTTGCCATACCAATGCGGCCAAAATCAGGATGATAATTAAGGCCAACCAAACAAACAGGCGCATATAAATATTTTTTAAACGTGGAATCATGATGGCTTTCGACATTAATCTGAATAAACTATAACAAACTCAATGGGGCAAAGAAATGGATTTTCGAGAAAATGAAGAAATTTCACAATAGCAACAATAAAAAAGCGACCTTTCGGTCGCTTTTTTTGGAAAATAAGAAATTAATCCAATTTTTTGAAATGCTTACGGCGTTCATTTTCTTGCAAGTAACGTTTACGGATACGCAAGCTTTGTGGTGTGATTTCAACCAATTCATCATCAGCAATAAACTCAACAGCGCTTTCCAAAGTCAATTTGATAGGCGTTGTTAAACGAACTGCTTCATCAGTACCACTGGCACGAACGTTGGTTAGTTTTTTACCTTTTAATGGGTTAACAACCAAGTCATTGTCACGGCTATGAATACCAATAACCATACCTTCGTATACTTTGTCGCCAGGAACCACGAACATTTTACCGCGGTCTTCCAAGTTCCAAAGTGCATAAGCAACTGCTTCACCATTTTCTTGTGAAATCAATACACCATTGTGGTGACCAGGCATGTCTGCTTTAACAGAAGCGTAATCATCAAAAACGTGAGACATTAAACCAACACCACGAGTCAAGGTCATGAATTCACCTTGGAAACCGATCAAACCACGAGCAGGAATATGGTATTCCAAGCGAGTGCGGCCATTGCCATCACTTTCCATGTTAACCAATTCACCACGACGACGGCCCAATTCTTCCATCACCGCGCCTTGCGTTGTGTCTTCAACGTCAACAGTTAGGTTTTCATAAGGTTCGCATTTTTCACCATTGATTTCACGGTAAACCACACGAGGTTTGGCAACAGCCATTTCAAAACCTTCACGGCGCATGTTTTCAAGCAAAATGGTCAAGTGCAACTCACCACGGCCAGATACACGGAAGATATCTGCATCAGCAGTGTCTTCAACGCGCAAAGCCACGTTGGTTAACAATTCTTTTTGCAAACGGTCACGGATTTGGCGACTGGTCACGAATTTACCTTCAGTACCTGCCAAAGGTGGAGTATTAACCATAAAGTCCATGGTTAATGTTGGTTCATCTACTTCTAG
>JASLBZ010000183.1 GCA_030146285.1 Neisseriaceae bacterium
CTCACATGAAAAATGCCAGTATTGCCAATCGGTACATAATCCACGTTCAGAGCTAAAGCATTACTTTGGTTATGATGATTTTCGCTATGAAGATGATGGCACAAGTGTTCAGTTTGATGTCACTTTGGCAAGCATGCGTGGCAAGAATGTTTTGGCTATCTTACCAACAGGTGGCGGAAAATCGTTGTGTTATCAATTGCCAGCATTAAATCGTTATTATCGCAATGGCAGCCTGAATATTATTATTTCACCATTGCAATCTTTGATGAAAGACCAAGTTGATGGTTTGTTGCACAAACATGAAATACATTCAGCAGCAACGCTAAATGGCATGTTGTCTTTGCCTGAGAGAGCAGATGTTTTAGAGAAAATTAAGATGGGCGATATTGGTTTATTACTGGTTTCCCCTGAGCAGTTTCGCAACAAAGCTTTCCAACAAGCCATTTCACAACGAAACATCGGTGCTTGGATTTATGATGAAGCACATTGTTTATCAAAATGGGGTAATGATTTTCGACCTGATTATTTGTATGTGGCTAAATTCATTAAAAAATTCACGGGCAATAACCCATTGGCACCCATCAGTTGTTTTACAGCAACGGCAAAGCCTGATGTGATGGCTGATATTCGCAGCCATTTTTCTGATATTTTGGGCATTTCGTTTTATGAGCGTACCAGCTTCCAAGAGCGTGAAAATTTGGCATTTGATGTATTGCCATGTGCCGAAGGTGAGAAAACCCAATATATGCATCAATTATTAACTGAAGTATTGGGCAATGAATGTGGTGGCGCTGTGATTTTTGTTTCCAGTAGAAAAAAAGCAGAAACCTACTCACAAAACCTTAAAAAATTAGATTGGAATTGTCAGCATTTTCATGCGGGGTTACTGCCCAATGAGAAAAAAGACATTCAAGACGATTTTATTCAAGGCAAGATTCAAATTATTGTGGCAACCAACGCTTTTGGTATGGGGGTTGATAAGCCAGATGTTCGTTTGGTGATTCATGCAGATATTCCAGGTTCTTTGGAAAATTATATTCAAGAAGCGGGGCGTGCGGGGCGTGATCAAGGTGAAGCCAAATGTATTTTACTTTACGATGCCAATGATATTGAAACCCAATTTGGCTTAAGTGAGCGTTCTAAATTATCACAACATGATATCAATGGTATTTATCGAAAGTTGCGAAAAGAAAGCAGTCGGCGCCATTTTCAAGATGTGGTGATTACTGCGGGTGAAATTTTAAATGACATCACTGTACAAACCAGTATTGATATAGAAGAGCATGATGCACAAACCAAAGTCAATACCGCTATTGCATGGTTGGAGAGGGGTGAGTATTTAGAACGAACGGACAATCGAACCCAGGTTTTTCCGGCTCACCGTGAGTTGACATTAGAGGCAGCATTAGACAAGTTAACGAAAGCCAATTTAAGCATTAGAAAACAGCAAGATTATTCTGCTGTGGTTCAGTATTTGTACAGTGCGAATGATGATGAAATGGTGAATACCGATTATTTGATGCATTTGACTGGCAATAGCAATGAAGAGATTGCCGCCACTTTACGAGCGTTAGAGGCATTAAAAATACTCAGCAATGATACTGAAATAACGGCTTTTGTGCGCTATGGTATTGCTGATGCATCATTGTCACGATTGCAAGCCAGTATCGCCCGTGAAAAAGCTTTGTTAGCGGTATTAAGTGAGCTAGAACCTGATATGGGTCATGAGAGTTGGTTTAATTTGCATATGGGAGAGTTGGTTAGCCATTTGCAATTGCATTTAGACGATTCCAATCTGCTGCCAATCCATATTCAACAATTGCTTTACAGTATTAGCCAGGAGCTAGACGGAGACAGTCGCAGCAAAAATGCTTTAAAAATACGCTCGGTGAGTCGTGAGCATTGGCAAATTAAATTTCAAAGCAATAAAACTTGGGCTGATATTCGGGGCTTAAGTGAAAGAAGATGTGCGGTTGCAACTGTTTTACTGAATGCTTTATTGGTGCAATTGGGTGGGCAAAAAGGTAAGGATTTATTAGTGAAGGCCACTTTTTCAGAGTTGGAGAAAGTGGTGTTTGGTGATTTGAGCTTGGATGTGAGTATTGCAAGCAAGAATCAAAAAGCAGCGATTGAGCATGTTTTATTGTATTTGCATCAGCAAGACATTATTGTATTGAACAATGGAATGACAGTAATGCGCCGTGCCATGACGATTAAAGTTAATCAGGATAAGCAGAAAAATCGATATTTAAAATCAGATTTTGAATTACTACAAGAACACTATAAAGAGCGACGGATTCAAATTCATGTCATGCGTGAATATGCTGAAAAAGCACTTCATGGGATGGTAGAGGCTTTGAATTTGGTTCTGGATTACTTTACGATGGAATTAAAAGCTTTTCGTGAGCGCTATTTTTCAGGGCGAGAAACAATATTGAGCTTGGCAACGAGTGAGGATTCGTGGCAAAAAATTGTGTATCAATTAAACCATTGGCAGCGTGAAATTGTAGAAGATCGCCAGGACAATAATCGGTTGATTCTGGCAGGGCCAGGTTCTGGAAAAACACGGGTAGTTGTTCACCGAATTGCTTATTTGTTACGGGTTGAACGAATTTCGGCAACGTCGATTATTGCTTTGGCTTTTAATCGGCATGCGGCCATTGAGATTCGCAAACGTTTATATGATTTGGTAGGCAAAGAGGCATATGGCTTAACGGTCTTAACATACCACAGCATGGCGATGCGCTTAACAGGTACGCGGTTTTCTCGTGGTCAAGGCTTCAGTGAGCAAAGCATGCAAGAGGTGATTGAGAAAGCGGTTAGCTTGCTTGAAGGCAACAATGCTCTTGAGGGTGAAGATGATTTACGGGACACTTTATTGCGAGGTTATCGGTATATCGTGGTGGATGAGTACCAGGATATTGATGCGTGGCAATATCGACTGGTTAGTGCTTTATCAGGACGGCAAAGTTTAGATGAGGATGGTAAGTTATGTATATTGGCTGTGGGGGATGATGACCAGAATATTTATTCTTTTCGCCATTCAAGCAACTCGTATATTCAACAGTTTTGCCAAGACTATTTAGCACAAACCACTTATTTAACACAAAACTATCGCTCAAGTCTGAATATTATTCAGGCTGCCAACTCGGTGATTAATTTAATCCCCAATCGATTAAAAACAAAACACCCTATTGAAATTGATCAAGACCGAGTAAGTAAACATAAAGGGGGAGTTTGGGAAGACATAGATCCAATTAGAAAAGGAGAGGTATTGCACATTGCTTTACCTAGAGCCGATGTTGCTTACGGTTATGCACAAGCGCAAGCTGTCATGCAAGAGTTACAGCGACTGCAAGATATTCACTTTTGCGATTGGTCGGAGTGTGCGGTTTTGGCTAGAACCCATGAGTATTTGTATCCGATACAAACGTATTGTGAGTTGATGAAGATTCCTTATCACATGGCTTCGGATAAAAACAATGCAATTCCTCTGACCAGACAGCGGGAGTTTTTGCAATTTATTGGGCAATTAAAGAGTGGTGAATCCAAGCCCAAAATACTGGAGTTGTGGTTACGGGAGTTAGAGTGGGCAGATTTGGATGAAAGTTGGCAACAATTCTTTCAGGATGCCTTTGTTGAGTTGTCTGCTGAGCTTGTTAGTCTTCCTGTTAGTGCCAATGAAATGATTGATTATTTGTACGAGTATGCACAAGAAATGCGGCAAAAAGCCAAACAAGGCTTATTTATTGGTACGGTTTATGCTGCAAAAGGATTGGAATTTAAGCATGTCATGCTTTTGGATGGTGCTTGGGGTGAGCATGGTGTTCAATTTGAGGATGAGTGCCGAGTTTACTATGTTGGTATGACCCGAGCAAAAGAAACCTTAACCGTGTGTGACTTTGGTTTGATGAATCCATTTTGTAAGGTTTTAAGCCATGTATTACAGCAAGAATATGTAAACACACAAATGCTGGCATTGGAAAACCGTTACCAAACCTTATCCTTAAAAGATGTTCATCTGGGCTTTTTTAGTGAGATGAAACATCAAGAAGCAAGAAATAGAATTGCTAGC
>JASLBZ010000208.1 GCA_030146285.1 Neisseriaceae bacterium
ATAATAATCGGTAAGGGATTTTTGCCACAGGCTTGACCAATGGCACGAGGATGCGATTGCAATTGCACAGCCAAATCACTGTAAGTACGAGTTTGTCCATAAGGAATGTCTAAAATGGCTTGCCAAACCTTTTTTTGAAATGCAGTACCATCTTGACTGATGGGTAAAGCAAATCCCGTATTCAGGCCGCCTGAAAAATAAGCTTGAAATTGCTGTGCTAACGAGTCAGGTAAGGGGTGTGCGGGTAAGCCTTGGGGAAGTTTGTGTTCTTCAAAAGGAAAGTACAGGCGAATGCATTGTTCGTCTTCGTATTGAATCACACAAAACAGTATGCCAAAGGGGCTGTTAAAGGTGGATAAGAAGTGGGCATCGGTTAGCATCAGCGTCAGTTAGTGTTTTATAAGATAAGATAAAGACGATGGTAATCAGGTTTGATTTTTTTAGCAAAGACAATTCAATCAGAATTGAAGAAAATGAAGATTTGAGAAGGAAAATAGGTATGCTGAAAATAATAAAAGCTGTAATGGTATAAACCATTACAGCTGGAATTCTGTTTGATTAACTAAATCTTAAGCGGCTTGAATATTTGACGCTTGTTTGCCTTTAGGGCCTTCAGTTACTTCAAAAGAAACACGTTGACCTTCTTTTAAGGTTTTAAAGCCATTCATGTTGATAGCAGAGAAGTGAGCAAATAAATCTTCACCACCTTCATCTGGTGTAATGAATCCGAAACCTTTTGCGTCGTTGAACCACTTAACAATACCTGTTGCCATGAAACTTCCTAATTCTAATATAAATAAAAAACATGTAACTAGCGTGTCATCTTGAGAAGACAATATTCCGAAAAACGTTGCTGCTCAATCGCACCTAGCAATACCTTTTTACCTATGTTGTTTGCTGCCGTCAAGCTTTAGTTTAATAAATATTGTATTTTCGTCTGTAATGACTCTAAAATAACACAATATTACATTGGTATTTTATGCTGAGATGTAAAAGGGCTAGTAAGCACAGCCTATCTGCTTCGTGACTGAGTGTGAAATGAAAGCTTTTGTAAAGGAAGCAAACTAAAAGCAGAAGTTCTAGTCATGTAAAAATGGATAATATGTATCTATAAATAATATATTTGGATAATTAAGCACAAAATCATTTTATGCATTATGATTCATTGGATATTGCTATGGAATTTATTTTTTGTTGAAAGTAAATTTGATTATTGTGATGATTAGACCGAATTATTTCCTATAAATGATAGGACTATGATGCGATTTGTTTGCATTGTTGAGGAGCGAATATGATAACGCAGTCTTTAGAACAATCTTTACAACAAGCATATGCGTATGCAAGACAAAAACGTCATGAAATAATTGGTGTGGAACATTTGCTATTGGCTTTGTTAGACAATCAAGATGCGAAACGCGTTTTGATGGGCTGCTCTGTCGATTTAGAGGTCTTAAGCCATCGATTGGCTGAAAGTATTGTGCAAAATACGCCCGTGGTCTCAATTGAGAAAATGGACTCGATTGATATTGAGCCGACTTTGGGTTTTCAGCGGATTTTGCAGCGTTCTATGATCCATGCTCAAGCAGCAGACAAGCAAGAGGTGAATGGTGCAGATGTTCTGGTTGAGATTTTCTCGGAGCAAGACAGTCATGCTGTTTTGTTCTTACATCAACAAAACGTGACACGTTTGGCTATTATTCGCTTTCTCGCCCATTTGGCTGATGAAGACGAAACCCAATTTCCTTCTGGTTACAATACCAACACAGAAAAAGACAAGAAAGAGGCAGTGAGCGACTCAACATTGTCTGCATATACTGTTAACTTGAATGCAGAAGTCAAAGAGGGGCGCATTGATGCTTTGGTTGGACGCGACGCAGAAGTAGATCGTGTGATTCATATTTTGTGTCGTCGTCGCAAAAATAACCCGCTATTGGTAGGAGAGGCAGGTGTTGGAAAAACCGCTTTAGCTGAAGGGTTGGCATATAGAATTGAGCACAAGCAAGTACCCGATATTTTACAAAATGCCGTGGTGTACTCTTTGGACATTGGTTCTTTGCTTGCCGGTACAAAGTACCGTGGTGATTTTGAATCAAGAATTAAAATGGTCATTAACGCACTGGTGAAGATACCCAATTCTATTTTGTTTATTGATGAAATTCACACCATTATTGGTGCTGGCAGTGTTTCAGGTGGTACTTTGGATGCGTCAAATTTATTAAAGCCTGCTTTGGCTAAAGGCGGTTTGCGCTGTATTGGAGCCACAACATACAATGAATTTCGAGTTATTTTTGAAAAAGACCATGCCTTAAGTCGTCGTTTTCAAAAAGTGGATATTGTTGAGCCTACTATTGAGCAGGCCATTGCAATTGTGCAGGGTTTAAAACCTGCGTTTGAAAGTTTTCACCAAGTTACCTATACCAAAGAAGCATTAAATGCTGCTGTTCGTTTATCTGTTAAATATTTGAATGATCGATTTTTGCCTGATAAGGCCATTGATGTGATTGATGAGGCTGGCGCTTCACAAAAACTCAAAGCCAATGGCCACTCAAGTGATTTGATTACTGTTGAGCACATCGAGGCGATGATAGCCAAAATGGCCAGAATACCTGAAGCCACTGTTTCTAAAGATGACAGAGAACGACTCAGAACATTACAACGTGATTTGCAATTGGTGGTGTTTGGGCAAGATAAAGCCATTGATGCCTTGGTGCAATCGATTAAGCTGGCCCGTTCTGGCTTGGGTTCTCTTGATAAGCCCATTGGCAGCTTCTTATTTTCAGGGCCTACGGGTGTGGGTAAGACTGAGGTGGCTAAGCAGTTGGCATTGTTATTGGCTTTGCCTTTGATTCGCTTTGATATGTCTGAGTATGTCGAACAATATTCTGTTTCTCGTTTGATTGGTTCACCGCCTGGTTATGTTGGTTATGAGCAAGGTGGATTGCTAACAGAGGCAATCAATAGGCAGCCATTTTGCATTTTACTTTTGGATGAAATTGAAAAAGCCCACCCGGATATTTTCAATATGTTCTTACAGGTTATGGATCATGGTTCTTTAACGGACAATAATGGACACAGTGCAAACTTCAGAAATGTGATTATCATCATGACAACCAATGCCGGGGCTGAAAAGTTGAGTAAAGGCAATATTGGTTTTGGCAATAACACAGAAAGAGGCGATGAGCTGTCTGAAATTAAAAAAGTCTTCAGTCCTGAGTTCCGAAATCGCTTAGACGCTGTTGTGTCTTTTGAGTCTTTAAACCCGAAAATTTTAGAGAAAATTGTTGATAAGTTTTTGTTGCAACTGGAAACACAATTGCTAGAGAAGGGTGTGTTAATTCGGTTTACTCAGAAGGTGAAGGATTATTTGGCGAAAGAAGGTTTTGATGCCAGTATGGGTGCTCGCCCGATGAGGCGTTTGATTCAAAATACCATTCGCCGTGCTTTGGCTGACGAGCTGCTGTTTGGGGAACTCATGAATGGCGGTGATGTGGTGGTGGATTTGGACCACAATGCTCAGGTGTGCTTGCAGGTCACATCGATTTTGGAAAGTGTGGATTAAGGCCGTAAAGTATGTGGTTTCAAATTAAAGAGTAAGCCTAAAGACAAATGGCTTACTCTTTTTTTTTTCGGGTATGGGTGGTTTTAATATTACAATCCGATTTATTGTTATTTTTTTGAGTGAGCAATAAATGAATTGGTATTGTAAAGCATTTAATGAACTGAGCACGCATGAGTTGTACCAGATATTGGCACTTCGAGCTGCCGTGTTTGTTGTCGAGCAGCAATGCATCTATCAAGATGTGGATGACCATGATCAAGAGTGTTGGCATGTTTTTGCTAAGCAAGACAATGATGTGCTCGCTTATGCGCGCATCTTACCCGCAGGTGTTAGCTATGATGCAGTGTCATTTGGGCGAGTTGCTGTGGCAACTGAATCTCGAGGGAAAGGATTAGGGCAGGTATTGATTCAAAAAACCTTGAGTGAAATTGCAGTTTTATTAGGCGATGTTCCTATTCAGATTGGAGCACAAGCATATTTGCAGGATTTTTATCAAAAATTTGGCTTTCAAGCAGTTTCAGAAGTGTATTTGGAAGATGGGATTGCCCACGTTGACATGTTACGCGCATGATTTTAGTCATGTGGTGTTAAAATGTGTTTGTTTATCAGCCTTCAGACATCTTAACTTTCACGAATGTTTGAACACAATCGCATTCTTTTTTAAGATATACCATGTAAAAATATGCTAGGTCATTTTGGTTTTGCCAAGAAGATACCTACAATCAATTCTTATCAACCTTTCACCTGGATGAATCATGTCAAATACCGATACACAAGCATCAGCAGAAGGCATTACCGAATTGGTGGCCGTTCTTGTGGCTGTTACTGATTATTCTGCGCGTGTATTAACGATTTCTGATGGGGCATTGCTGCCATATGGTCCTTTAACGCCGATTCACCATTCATTGCAGGCTGGGGCTCGGGCATGGGTATTGCAACAAACCCAACAGCCCATGGGTTATATGGAACAATTGTATACCTTTGTGGACATCAAAAGAATGAGGCGAACAGGCAGTCCTGTTTTGTATGTCAGTTATTTGGGCCTAGTCAAAGAAGCCGATGAAGCAGCCTTAAAAATGCAAGCGAAATGGTTGGATTGGTATGAATATTTCCCTTGGGAAGATGCTCGCAAAGGCTCAAAAAATACCGTTAAAGATATTTTGATTCCCAGAATTCAAAATTGGGTAGACTCAGCAAGTAATTTAGAAACCAGAGAACAAAGACAGCATAGGGTTAACTTTGGTTGGGGTTTGAATGGTCAAGATTGGATTGCTGAAAATGTCTTGTTGCGCTATGAGCTTTTGTATGAGGTGGGCTTGATTCCTGAATCAGCCTATTTTAATGGAACCTTGCCTGAAAGTGTGACGGGTAGGCTGATGCGTCATGACCATCGCCGAGTTTTGGCCACAGCCATGACACGGTTGCGTGCTAAACTTCAATACCGTCCGGTTATTTTTGAGTTGCTTCCACAAGAGTTTACCTTATTGCAGTTACAACAAAGCATTGAGGTATTGAATGGCGTGGAATTGCACAAACAAAATTTTCGTCGCCTGATTCAAAATCAGGATTTGGTTGAAGCAACAGGCAAGTCCATTATGCTTGAACGTGGGCGTCCTGCACAGCTGTACCGATTTAAAGACAATGTTTTATTGGAAAATTTAATTTCTGATTACAAATTGCCACTGCTTAATCATTAGCTGCCTGTCTTTTTTGGCATTGGATTATGATATTGTGCCTATGCTTACAGTATGATTAACATATTAAACTCACAAAACTTAAGAAACAGAGATGGTTATGCAACAAGACAATGCAATACAAAAACGCGTTAATGGACTAAGTTATGCCATTTTTATCGTATTTATTGTTTTGACGCTGAAATTTCATTTGTTATCGATTGCGATTTCGGGATTGCTGATTTTTTCATTGACTCGGCGCATGGAGCAGTTCATACAAAAAAAACATTCTTTGTCTAGTCGGGCGAAAATGCTCAGCGTCATGTTGATGTCCAGTATTGCATCGGCTATTTTTTTCCTGATTGCTTTGGGGATTTTTGCCACCATTCATCGGCAAAATGGCCTCAGCGGCATCTTTGCAACGGCAGCCGATTTGCTTGAGCAGCTGCGTGATCGATTGCCTATTGATTTGCAAGTGTATTTGCCAAATGGACTGGATGAGCTGCGCAATCTGACGGTTACTTTTCTCAAACAACATGCGCAAGATATCTCAGGCATGGGGATGCGTGGAATTCGCAGCTTGGCTGGCGTGATTATTGGTTTGGTGGTGGGTATTATGGCTGCATGGTCTATGAGTTATCGGCAGTTACGCCATCGACCTTTAAGTTTTGCATTAAATCAGCGGTTTATGTATTTATTGCGTGCCTTTGAGAATGTGGTTTTTGCACAAGTTAAAATCTCAGCAATCAATACCACGTTGACCGCCATCTTTTTATTGGTGTTATTGCCTTTGTTTGATGTGCATTTGCCTTATGCAAAAACTCTGGTGGCACTGACGTTTTTGGTTGGTTTATTGCCGGTGATTGGAAATTTGATTTCCAATACGGCTATTATGGCCATCAGCGCGACCGTGTCATTGCAATTGGTATTGGTATCATTGCTGTTTTTGGTGGTTATTCACAAGTTAGAATATTTTATCAATGCCGAAATTATTGGGACGAGAATCAATGCTAAAGCATGGGAAATATTGTTGTCTATGATTGTGATGGAAACATTGTTTGGTGCTGCTGGTGTTGTTGCAGCGCCGATTGTGTATGCATACTTGAAAAATGAATTAAACGCATTGAATTTAATTGGGCATGAGACGGTGGTTTTAGACGAAATTTAAGGGGGGCTGAGCGCAAAGCCTTGCAAATTCGTTTTTGGGTTGGTATTTGAAGAGGCAAACAGAGGATGTGGCAATTTGTGGTATTTTTGATAGTGGTGCTTGGATAGGGTGGATAAGACTTTTCTTGATTTGTTCCCCATATTTATTATGATTATGTCATGGAAAAATGTGGTGTTGGTTTAATTTATATCAAACTCTGGTAGAATTCAACCCTACCGATTGCTTAAATTTCTTTATTAAACGGTAAGTTAAGGACACCACATTCTCAATTCTTTTGTTTTAAAGTGTGGTCGAATTCATAAGGAGATTCTCCATGTTTGGTGAAAATCAGAAAGAACTAGAGTTACTTTACACTTCCATGCCCAAAGTGTTTTTAAAAGCATTTGCAGCAGGTTTGCCTGTGTATTACACCGAATTAAATACGCCGGAAGGTTGGATGATTAAAGAGTATCCAGATGGTTTTAAAGAATTGGTTACTTTTGATCATCATGGCAATGAGTTAAAACACCCATAATATTTTTTAGGTGGGGTGATTTGATTGTTTTTTGTTTGACAAGTATTTGCATTTGTTAAAACAATGTCTAAAATACACTGCTTGCTGTTTATATATAAAATGATGTAGACAATTGTAATTGAAAGAGCGGTCCTGATGAATAGGCTGCCATAAGGGAATTGAGTAGTGATATCCATGAAAAAGACAGTAGTAGCAGTTGTGTGTATGAGTTTGGTTTCTTTAACAGCATGTCAGCCACAAAATACCGTGCAAGAATCTGCCTCAGTTGCTGAAATTGCCAGTGGCGAAGTGGCTTCCATGAGTGCCCAAGAAGGTGAAAGTGGCTTTAATGGCAGTAGTTTTTTAATGGGTGCATTAGCAGCACAAGCATTAAATGGCTTACGAGGTAAAAGCAAGCAGACGCAGACACAACCTGTTCCTGAGAATAAGACAAATGTAGGTAATACAGCCACGCCAAGCAATGGCAGTAGTACATCTAGTCCGAGTAAAGGCAGCAGTGAATTGCGTTTTCGTGATGACCCACCTGCCAAAACCAATCAGGCTGCTACAACGAATACAGCGCCCACTAAATCCAGTGTTTTTGGTACACAAAATCGCTCTGGTTTCAAAAGTACTCGTGGACGCCGCCGTTAATCTGACAAGCGATATAAAATAAAAAAAGGATGCTCTTTAGAGCATCCTTTTTTATGGTTACTGACATACTGGCTGAGTGCAATCTCAGACCATGAATAAAAAAACCGATGCGATTAATAAGCCTGAATACAAAAGTGTCATGAGGCAATAGCCCATAATAGAGCGGGCATCTAGACCCACAATGCCCAATAACGGCAGAGCCCAAAAAGGTTGAATCATGTTTGTCCAAGCATCACCCCAAGCAATCGCCATGGCAGAGATGGCAGGTTTGACACCCAACTCAAGACCAGCAGGTAACATAATCGGGCCTTGTACTGCCCATTGACCGCCACCGGATGGAACAAAGACATTGACCAAGCCTGCACTTAAAAAAGCCAGTAAGGGGAATGAGGTTGTGGACGCTGTTGCAATAAAAGCATTGGTAATCATGCCTGACAATGATGTTCCGCCCTCGATTGCTCCGGTCATCAATCCCATAATGCCGCCATAAAATGGGAACAACAAAACAATGCCACTGATGCCACGAATGCTTTCTTCCATTGCCAATGCATAGCGTTCAGGGGTTTTGTGCGCCAATAAACCCAAAAACAAGAAAATACCAATAACAATATTCAGGCCCAAATTAAAGCCGTTGTTAACAAAGTGAGCAATCAAATAAACGGCACCCATCGCCACCAAAACCCATGTCCACCAATGATTGTCATCGATGCGTTCTGCCCAGGTGTCACGATTGGGCTTGGCAATGGCTTTTTCATGCAATTTGTTTGCATCGGCTTCAACTGGTTTTTTGGGTAACATTGCCATGTTCAATAAAGGTAAGCCGATTAACAAGCCTGCGACAATCATCAAATTAAATGGGGCAAATAACGTTTCTGATACGGGAATGGCGGTTTGGATGGTGCCGGCTGAAATTTTAATTAAGTCCGCACCTTCTGTCGCCAGTGATAATGGAATCGACCCGGATAGGCCGCCATGCCAAATTAAAAATCCAGAATAAGCCGAGGCAACCAAAAGCGGGTAGTCCACGCCTTTGACTTGCCGTGCCAAAGCTTTGGCAAAAACGGCACCCACAATTAAACCAAAGCCCCAGTTTAACCAACAGCCAATCAAAGCCACCAACGTCACAGCAACAATGGCCATTTTGGGGCTTTTAATGCGACTTGCGAGCTGGTTTAAGAAGTTGTTGACAATGGGAGCACGTGCAAGCACATGGCCTGTGACCAATATGAGCGCCATTTGCATGGAAAAGCCCAATAATGACCACAAGCCATTGCCCCAAAAGCCAGCAGCTTGTAGTGGGCTTTGACCCACAAACAAAACCACGCAAGCATACACAAAAATGGTTAGTAAAATACAAAATACGAAGGGTGAAGGCAAATATTGCTTTACCCACTTAACGCTTAAGTTTGTTAGCCAGTTAAACATCGTTTCTCCTTTGTTTTTTTATGTTGTTACGCACTTCTTTAATCTTCTTAATCAAACTGAAAAAGACAGATAAATACTATGCGTCATCAGCATATTATCAGAATAATGATTCATTATTCATTTTTTGTAAAAAGTCAGGAGAACTTGTTTTTTAAAACCGATTGTCATTCTTAAGGCAGATTGCCATACAAAGTATGCCGCCTGGTTTACACGGTTAACACTCAATCACACTCACAGAAACAGCAACGGCTTTGCGTTTTAGCGTGACTGCCAAGCCAGCCAAAGAGGTTTCTTTGTAAGTAGACTTCATGTCTTTGCCTGTTTGGTACATGGTTTTAATCACCATGTCCAGCGTGACTTTTTTGCTTAAACCATCTTCTAATAAAGATAAAGTACCCAGCTTAATGGCTTTTTCAGCAGCAATGCCATTGCGCTCAATACATGGGATTTGAACCAAGCCGGCAACAGGATCACAGGTGAGGCCCAAATGATGTTCCATTGCCATCTCTGCTGCATTTTCAATTTGTGGAATGGTGCCGCCTGAAATGGCTGAAAAAGCACCTGCTGCCATTGAGCATGCCACACCAACTTCACCTTGGCAGCCTACGTCGGCGCCTGAAATAGAAGCGTTCATTTTGTAAAGCATGCCAATAGCACCTGCGGTTAATAAAAAATCAACCATGCCATCTTCATTGGATTGTGGGTGAAAATGGCGGTAATAATTTAATACCGATGGCACGATACCGGCTGCGCCATTGGTCGGTGCTGTGACTACGCGACCGCCCGCAGCATTTTCTTCATTGACGGCCATGGCGTATACCATGGGCCACAAATGAGAGTTAACCAAATTGGCTTGGCTAAGCTGGCGCAATTTTTCAGCAAGTTTGGGTGCGCGACGAACCACATGCAAACCACCGGGTAAGAAACCTTCTGTCACCAAGCCTCTGTCGATGCAATCAAACATGATTTGGGCAATGTACAAAATTTGTTGTTTGATGGCAGCAATGCTTTTGTCGTTCAAGGTTTCGTTGGCTAGGGCAACTTCATTGGCTAAAATAACTTCAGCAATGCTCAATTGATGTGTTTTGCATTGTTCAAACAAGCTATGGGCATTGTGAAAAGGATAGGGAACGGTAATGCTTTGAGAGTTCTCTTTGGAGTATTCTTCTTCGGTAACAATGAAGCCACCGCCAATAGAATAATAAATTTGGCTGGTAATTTTATGTTCTTGGTCGTCATAAGATGTAAAGCGAAGGCCATTAGGGTGTAGCGGTAAACTTTCTTCAACACGAATGACCATGTCCCGTGCAACCTCAAAGTGAATGGTTCTTTGATCGGGTAAGTGAATTGCGCCATCTGCGTTAATGCTCTCTAATCGGGTCTTAATGGTGCTTAAATCAATGCTGTCCGGTAAGCTGCCTTCTAAGCCCAATAAAATGGCATCAAATGTACCGTGTCCATCCCCAGTTAGTGCCAATGAGCCATATACTTCTACTGCAATTCTCGACACGTTTTTATAGTCTGTATTTTGCATTAAGTTTTTGGTGAATTCAGCAGCTGCTTTCATGGGGCCTACTGTGTGTGAACTTGATGGCCCAAGCCCAATTTTAAAAACATCAAAAATGCTAATCATGGTTATCTCTCCTGTTGTATCGTTATTTTTTATATTGTATACAACTTGGCGGTAAAAGAAATGCATTTTGTACTGAAAAAGAAGAATAATTAATTCAGATGGGATTTTACGTTGGGACGGCGCAAGCGTGAGGTTTGATTGAGCATTGATTTGCATGAGCATCGATTGCAATGAGTGTGGTGTATTGTGAGTGCGCGGGCATTAACGCCATGCAAATGAGTGCAACGAAATGCGTAAGGTTTTATAATCATCAAAGCCCGAATAAGCAGTGGTGGCAGAAGTTATCTGTGGATACATGTCTTTTATTAAGGACTTGATGATAACTGATACACAGATTAAATGAATATTGATATTTTCGAATATATTCATAATATGTCATAAAGTGAAAATAAAAACCGAATAAGCAATGGAAATGAATGATGGACGATCATGTGAAAAAGCAGCTGCAACAATTGTCTAAACAGTCAAAAGTGGCACAAGAAAAGGCTCTATTAGAGAAGGTTGCGGTAGAAGAGCCTAAAGAATTAAGCTTTGTTGCGAAAATGAAAGATGTTAAGCCATTAAAGCCCAATAACCAGCGTGAGCGCGAACAAGTTAATGAACCCATTCGCAGACGTCGCGATGTGCTAGAAGA
>JASLBZ010000226.1 GCA_030146285.1 Neisseriaceae bacterium
AAACAGCTACCCATGGGTAGCTGTTTTCAAAATATCAACATTAACGCTTTGCGAGAGTGTCTTCAAATTCAGTGACACATTGTTTGGCAATACTTAACATGGTATCGATTTCTGCTTCTGTCATTACCAACGGTGGTGCACAAACGATATGGTCGCCACAAGCACGCATAATCAGGTTGTGTTTGAAGAAAATATCGCGCAATAAAGAACCCATTTCACCGGTGTTCTCAAATAATTCGCGTTTTTCTTTGTTTTTGACCAAGGTAAAAGCACACATAAAGCCAACAGTACGCACGTCAGCAACGTGCTTAAAGTCACTGAATGTTTCGTGCCAACGTTTGGCCATATAAGGACCGGTCACATCGTGTAGATGGCCTACGATATTTTCTTTTTCCATGATGTCTAAGTTTGCCAAAGCCACTGCAGCAGAAACAGGGTGGCCTGCATAAGTAAAACCATGGTTAAATTCACCGCCAGCCAATAAACCTTCGGTAACGCGGTCGTTTACCAAAACAGCACCGATAGGCAAGTAGCCAGAAGACAGACCTTTGGCTGTGGTCATGATGTCGGGCATAAAGCCCATGGTTTCACAACCGAACCAAGAGCCAGTGCGACCAAAGCCACAAATCACTTCATCGGACACCAATAAAATATTGTATTTTTGACAGATTTCTTGGATGCGTGGCCAGTATGTCGCTGGCGGGATGATTACGCCACCAGCACCTTGAATCGGCTCACCAACAAAAGCAGCAACATTGTCTGCGCCCACTTCTAAAATGCGTTCTTCTAACCAGTTTGCAGCGCGAATACCAAATGCTTCTGGGGTTTCGCCATCGTTTGCTAGGCCATAGAACCAAGGCTGTTCAATGTGAGTGATGTTTGGAATGGGTAAGTCACCTTGCTCATGCATGGCTTTCATGCCACCCATACTGGTACCGCCAATGGTTGAGCCATGGTAGCCATTCCAACGACCGATTAAGATTTTTTTGTTTGGCTTACCTGTACTTGCCCAGTAATGACGGGCCATGCGCATCATGGTGTCTACCGACTCAGAACCTGAGCCCGTGTAAAATACATGGTTAAAGCCTTCTGGTGCCACTTCGGTTATTTTTTGAGATAAGTTAATCACAGCAGGGTGTGATGTTTTGAAGAAAGTATTGTAATAAGACAGCTCTTCCATTTGCTTCTTAGCAACTTCCGCTAATTCTTTACGACCATAGCCAATGTTCACACACCAAAGCCCAGCCATACCGTCAATGATTTTATTTTTATCGGTATCAAAAATATAAACACCATCTGCTCGTTCAATCACACGAACACCATTTTTGATTAATTCTGCATTGTCAGAAAAAGGATGTAAGTGGTGGTTGCTATTTAGTTCAGATAAAGATTTACTCATAAAAAACTCCTAAGTCATTTAAGTGTGCTGATTTGAGAATCAGCTTTTTGTATTGGATTTCAAGTTAAACATGCAATAGTAAGAAACGGCGCTCCCATGGGCTAATCACACGGAAGTATTCCGCCATCTCTTTTTCTTTAATGGATGTAAATAACTTGACGAATTTTTTACCCATAATCTCTTGAATTGGTTGGCAATTACGCAGTTTTTCCAATGCCTCTTCAGGCGTTGCTGGAAATTGATAAGGCAATTCATAAGCATTGGTTGCCAAAGGCGCTGTGGGTTGCAATTTTTCTTGGATGCCCAAGTAACCACAAGCCAGTGAGCAAGCAATGGCCAAGTAGGGGTTAACATCCACACCCGGTACACGGTTTTCAACCCGTCGGCCTTGTGGGCTTGAGCGCGGTACACGCAAGCCAACGGTGCGATTGTCATAACCCCATTCCACATTTGTGGGTGCTGCTGTATAAGGGGTAAGACGGCGGAATGAATTCACAAAGGGTGCAAAAATAGGCATGGTGGCAGGCAAGTATTTTTGTAAGCCTGCAATAAAGTAGAAGAATATTTCGGAAGGTGAGCCGTCTTCATTGCTAAAGGCATTCTTGCCAGTGGCTACATCGACTAAACTTTGGTGCACATGCATGGCGCTACCAGGTTCGCTTTCATACGGTTTCGCCATAAAAGTTGCATACATCTTATGGCGAAAAGCGGCTTCGCGAACAATGCGTTTAAACAAGAACACTTGGTCCGATAAGTCTAGAGCATCACCGTGCAAGAAATTAATTTCCATTTGCGCAGCACCCATTTCGTGAATCAAAGTATCCACTTCTAGGTTTTGTGCATCACAATAGTCATAAATGTCTTCAAATAAAGGATCAAACTCGTTGACCGCATCAATGGCATAGGAACGTCCACCTGATTCAGCACGACCCGTGCGGCCAATTGGAGGCTCTAATGGAATATTGGGGTCAATATTGGGAGAGACCAAGTAAAACTCCATCTCAGGCGCAACCACAGGCACTAAACCGATGTCGTCATACAGTTTTAAGATGCGTTTTAGCACATTTCGAGGTGCAATTTCGACAGGCGCACCATCGGGTGTAAAGCAATCAAAAATCAATTGAGCTGTGGGGTCTACTGCCCAGAGAACATGGCGAATGGTGTCCATGTCCGGTTTGAGTTCCATGTCTGAGTCGGTTGCATCTAATACATCCTCGCCAGGAAAGTCACCGGTTACCGTCATGGCCAGTACGGCTTCAGGCAAACGCATTTCAGGTTCTGATATGAACTTGTTTTTAGGAATGATTTTACCGCGCGCCACGCCCGTGATGTCCGGTAAAATGCACTCAACTTCTTTAATGCCATGTTCTTTTAACCACGAAAATATACTGTCGTACATATTTCTCACCTTTTCTCTTTGTTGGTTATTGCTAACCGATTTATTCCCTTAAATAGTAGGGATTTTGTTGATTCATTGTTTGGTGCTGTGATACTGAATACAGGCATCATGAAATGCCTTGTACATGGCAATTGATGCTGGTTTTTTGTTGTATGCCCATTCAGGATGCCATTGCACTGCATAGGCAAAGTGTTTGGCATCTTTCACACGGAATGCTTCCACTAAACCATCAGGTGCATGTGCTTCTACAATTAAGCCCTCACCAAGACGCTCGACGCCTTGCTGGTGCAATGAGTTCACAGGGAAGCTGGCTTCTGGTAGCCAAGTTAAAAGCAAGCTGTCTTCTGTTGCTGTGACAGGGTGGGCATCAGCATAATAAACATGCATATCATGTTCTTCTGATTCGGGTTCTCGATGATCTAGCATGCCTGGTATTTCTTGTACATGCTGGTGTAACGTGCCGCCCATGGCCACATTGATTTCTTGAAAGCCACGACATATCCCCAATAAAGGCATGCCCATGTCCAGTACTTTTTGAATCAAAGGCAATGTTGTGCCATCACGAGAAGGGTCATGTAAAGTACCTTCACGGCTGGAAATGCCTTGGTAGTGGTGTGGTTCAACATTGGACAATGAGCCTGTTAAACAAATGCCGTCGAGAATGGGTAACAGCCGCTCAATGGCATCTTGGTCTGCAAAAGCAGGGAGCAAGACAACATCACCCACGCTGTGATGCAAGGCTTGGATATATTTGTCACCAACAGCATGAAAAGGTTGGTGTTGAACGGTCTTGATGTCGCATGGCACACCGATGATTGGACGGAATGACATTTTATTACTCCTGTTGACGTTTTTACCATGTTTGGGATGGTGATCAATTTGAAGATATTGGAATTTGTTTTATTTTTTTGAATTTATTTTGCACTGCAATAATATTGCTAACAAAGACTTACAGTGGTTTTTATTTGTTGTTTTAAGAATATCCCATGCCAAAATAAATTTAGCAAGGGGGGGCGGTATAAATATTTTTTATTAACATCTGTTTAAATTTATACCCATAAATCATATTGCATAGGCATTTTATTTGTGGTTTAGTGGGGCATTCTAAAGAAATTATATTTAGATAAACAATAAAAACTATCCACCATTTCAAATTGATTTCATTCAAAAAAAGCACTGTCTATCTTAAAAAAGGATTCGTTATGACAAACTGGTTTGATTCTGTGAATTTACTGAAAATTGAGACGCGCGCATTTATTAATGGGCAATACCAAGCAGCCATCACAGGAGAGACCATTGAGGACATCAATCCTGCGACAGAGTGCAAGATAGCCGATGTGGCTTTGTGCGGACTTCAAGATGTGAACTTGGCGGTGCAATGTGCACGCACATCGTTTGAATCGGGTATTTGGTCGCAATTGGCTCCACGAGTACGCGGCAATATTTTAAAACGCTTTGCAGCAAAAATTGCAGAACACCAAGATGAATTGGCATTGCTTGAGAGTTTGGATGTGGGTAAGCCAATTGCCGATTCCAAAGCCATCGACGTTGCAGGTTGCGTGTATTGTTTTGAATGGTATGCAGAATGTATTGACAAAGTGCCCGGTGAAGTCGCCCCTGTAAATTCCAAACTATTGGGATTGGTAACCCGGGAACCCATGGGTGTGGTTGCGGCGGTGGTGCCATGTAATTTTCCTTTGCTGATGGCCACATGGAAAATTGCACCCGCATTGGCCGCTGGCAACAGTGTGATTTTAAAACCATCACAAAAGTCACCTTTAACGGCCATTCGCATTGCAGGTCTGGCCCATGAGGCTGGTATTCCTTCTGGCGTTTTTCAGGTCTTGCCAGGTGACAGTCATGCCGGACAGCATTTGGCATCCCATATGGACGTGGATTGCATTGCATTTACAGGTTCAACCATGGTTGGCCGCTTTATCTCCAGTTATGCTGCGCAATCCAACTTAAAACATGTTTGGTTGGAACTTGGTGGTAAGTCCCCCAATATTATTTTTGACGATTGCGATGACATTGAAAAAGCGGCCGATGCAGCCGCAGGTGCCATTTATTACAATGTGGGCCAAATTTGTACTGCAGGCTCCCGAGTTTTGGTGCATGAAAACATCAAAGAGGCATTTTTAAAAGAATTCAAAAAAGCGGTGCAGAAATACATTCCCGGTAACCCATTGGATGAAAAGACCAAAATGGGACCTTTGGTAGACGAAGAACAATACAATCGGGTTTTAAGTTACATTGAAATAGGCAAGGCAGAAGGCAAGCTGGTGTGCGGTGGTAAAACAGCACAAGTCAATGGCAAAGGTTTTTTCGTTGAGCCAACAGCTTTTGAAGTGGTGGCCAATAGTCGCTTGGCAAAAGATGAAATTTTTGGACCTGTTTTGTCGATTATTTCATTCAAAGATGAGGCAGAGGCCATTCTCATTGCCAATGATACTTTGTATGGTTTGGCTGCAGGCATTTGGACCAGCAATATGAGTCGTGCCCATCGAGTGTCGCGATCCCTTCGGGTGGGTACGGTTTGGGTCAATTGCTATGATGAAGGCAATGATATGAATTTGCCTTTTGGTGGCTTTAAGCAATCAGGCAACAGTCGAGATCGCTCCATCCATGCTTTGGAAAAATACACGGAACTCAAATCTACATTAATTAAACTTTAAATTCATTGGTTTGTATGGGGAATGCCTGTGGTTGTCAATGGTAAATTCAAAATAAATTGATTTGCCATTGAACAGCTTGAAACATGGGTTTGTTGCTGTAAATTGGCTGTAAATTACAGTATGATAGTGCATTAATTTTGTCGATGGTTTTGGCTGTACATGAATGAATTTGATTTTATCAATCGCTATTTGAAACAACAAACTCAAGATGCACAAGTGGTTTTGGGTATTGGGGATGATGCTGCGATTGTGCGCCCACAGGCCGGCATGGACTTGCATTTAAGCAGTGATATGTTGTTGGAAAACCGCCATTTTTTTGCCAATACTGCAGCAGCAGATTTAGCACATAAAGTCATGGCGGTTAATTTGTCTGATATGGCTGCGATGGGTGCAACACCCAAATGGGCTTTGTTAAGTGTGGCATTGCCCAAGCTTGATGAGGCTTGGCTCAATGATTTTTGTGAGCATCTGTTTGCCATTGCCAAAGAGTATCGGGTTTGTTTGATTGGTGGTGATACAACCAAAGGTAATCTCACTTTCAATGTTACCATTATTGGACAAGCACCATCAGGACAAGCATTGCGACGAGATGCAGCTCAGCTTGGCGATGATGTTTGGGTTTCAGGGCAAATCGGCTTGGCTGCTGCGGCATTAAACCACCATTGGAATCATGTTAGGCTGCCTGAAGCGGTCTTTTTGCAATGTGAACAAAAACGTTTGCGACCCACGCCCCGTGTGGCATTGGGTGAGGCTATTTTGTCTTTGGCACACGCAGCGCAAGATGTCTCAGACGGCTTGTGGCAAGATTTGGCTCATATTGCCAAAGCATCGGATGTGGGCATGAATGTTGATTTTGCGCTTATTCCCACCTTGTCTGAATTAAAAGCACACAGTGAACATCGAGAGTGGGTCTTAAGTGGTGGAGACGATTACGAATTGATTTTTACTGCCCCAAAATCCGCTCGTGAAGCCATTATTAAAGCAGGCTTAACCAGCAAAACCAGCATTACACGCATTGGTGAAGTGGTTAAAGAGGCTGGTGTTCGTGTGTTTGAAAATCAAGTTGCCATTGAGTTGGAACAAAAAGGATTCGATCATTTTCATGAGTAAAATAAAAAAACAACCTGATTTTAAGCCTTCGATGGCATGGTTACTTAAAAATCCATGGTGCTTTTTGGGCTTTGGTTTTGGCTCAGGTTTGGCGCCTAAAGCACCCGGTACATTTGGCACGCTTCCTGCATTGCCCATCACTGCTTTGTTGCTGACTTTGGGTATGTCTTCGATTGGTATTGTGATTTTGTCGGTGATTTTGTTTGTTGTTGGCATTCACATTTGCAATGTTTCTGAACAAAAAGTGGGCGTGGAAGATTATGGTGGTATTGTCTGGGATGAAATTGTTGCCATGATGTTGATTCTGGCATTTGTGCCGATGACATGGACTGCATGGGCAATTGCTTTTGCTGTGTTTCGGTTTTTTGACGCAGTCAAACCATGGCCAATTCGTTGGTTAGATGCGCATATGTCAGGAGGTCTTGGCATTATGGTGGATGATATTTTGGCTGCCGTGTTTAGTTTGGTGGTTTTGTTTGGCTTATATGCCTCTTTTGGTATTTTAGTTTGGTCTTGGTGAGAATGAATACAATTGCAATTGAAGTGAGCGTGACACCTGAATACATGGCAGATCAAAGTGATGTGGCCAATGATTTTTATGCTTTTATCTATCACATTGAAGTCACTAATCTCAGTGATGAAGTGATGACTTTACGCCAGCGTTATTGGAAAATCGTTGATGCCTTTGGCAAGGTGAAAGAGGTCTCTGGTGATGGCGTCGTTGGTGAAGAACCTGCGTTAGAGCCGGGTGATTCTTTTGCTTATACCAGCTCCGTGAGCTTGCACACTCCTTGGGGTGTGATGGGTGGGCATTATACTTTTGAAACGGAAACAGGTGATTGGGTCAAGGTTTTGATTCATGAATTTAAGTTGCAAGCCAAAATTACGTTACAATAAAGTTCATATCCTAAAAAAGTTATAACACAGAAAAAATCATGATGCGACGCAGTTTAAAAAGTTATCTTGCCTCTTTGTCTATTATTTTGGGTATTGTCATTGGGGGAATCATTGGCTATGTACTGGGACCAGAAGGCATCAGTTTTTCTGCTTTTGGTCAGATGTGGCATTTGAGTTCGACAACGTTTAAGCCTGTAGGGCAGTTGTTTTTAAACATGATGTTCGTGACCATTGTGCCTTTGGTGTTTGTCAGTATATTGGCTTCTATCACCAAAACCAAGCAAGGCATGCGCCTAAAAAGAATTCTACTCAGTGCTGTTTTTGTTTTTGTTTCCACTGCCAGTATTATTGCAGTGGTGAGCTATTTTGGTTTTTTGTGGTATGACCCCATTCGGGATTTTAATGTCAGTCAATTAATACAAAACCAACCCATGGACAATCATGTTCAATTGCTTAGCATGAGTGATATGTTGGTCAATACATTCTCGGCTGGCGATTTTCTGGATTTGTTTCGCCGAAATAACTTACTGGCATTGATTGTATTTTCTTTTTTACTTGGCACTGCAATTTTGCTAACAGGTGAAAAGGCGCGTCCCATTGTCAACTTGGTGGATGCCGCTCAAGAAGTGATTTTGAAGCTGGTTAAACTCATCATGTACGCAGCTCCCATTGGCATGGGGTGTTATTTTGCTGACATCATTGGTGAACTTGGGCCCAAAGTAGTGGGCGCATATGCACAGGTTTTGGTGCTGTATTTGGTGATTACCATGATTGCATTTTTTGGGTTGAATACCATTTATGCTTTTTTGGCAGCAGGCACAGATGGTGTTAAAGTTTTTTGGAAAAATGCGCTTACGCCATCACTCACAGCCATTGCGACCACATCAAGCGCTGCTTGTATTCCTGTGAATCTGATTGCGGCACAAAAAATGAATATTCCCGATGACATTGCTGAGACCATTATTCCGTTGGGGGCAAATACCCACAAAGATGGCTCAGTTATGGGTGGGGTTTTTAAGATTATGTTTGTGCTGGCTTTGGTGGGGGTTTCTGCCAAAAGCGTTCCCATGTTCATTGCGATTATATTGGTAGCATTGTTGGTGGGGATTGTGATTGGTGCGATTCCCAGTGGTGGGTTGACGGCAGAAGTCATGATTTGCACCTTGTTTGGTGTACCAGTTGAGTATGTGGGCATTATTTTGGTCATCAGTATTATTATTGATATCCCTGCGACCTTGTTAAATGCAACGGGCAATAATGTTTGCGTGATGTTGATTACTCGATTGGTTGAAGGGCGTGGCTGGTTACATAAAAAACACGTGATATAAAAAACCGGCTTATGCCGGTTTTTTTGTGATTGGGCAGTACTTCAGGAAGCCTAATCAAATAATTTATTTAGCTTGAATGGCTGCTAAAACGGCATCCACATGGCCTGCAACTTTAACTTTGCGCCATTCGTGTTCAATTTCACTGTTGGTGTTCAATACAAAGGTACTGCGTTCAATGCCAAAGCCCAGTTTGCCAAACATGTTTTTTTCTTTGATGACATTAAAGAGTTTGCAAACCGTTTCATCTTGGTCAGATAGCAAAGCAAAATTCAATTCTTGTTTGCCTGAAAAATTGTCATGAGATTTGATGCTGTCGCGTGAAATGCCCACAACGGTATAACCTAGAGCCGTGAATTTTTCCAAATTGTCACGAAAATCCTGTGCTTCTGTGGTGCAACCTGGCGTGCTGTCTTTGGGATAAAAATACAGCACCAATGGTAAATGCTCTGTACTGATGAAAGTCGTGCCACCGCTTGCAGGTAGAGTAAATTGATATTGTTCAGACATGATTTATTCCCAAATAGATGTGGATATTGATTATAACCCGTCTGGCAGCATATTTCTGATTTAGTACCAAAGTCATGCTGCGTCATGGACTTCTAAAAGGGGAGTTGGATTCTGTTTTTTGTCTTTTTTTATGCGAATAAATTGAGATTTCTTGAATAAAATAACCCAGATGACAAAATTTTGACAAATTTGCTCACCTTCATGCAATCTATCAACAATAATGGCTATAGTATGCTGTTTCATGATAACCAAAATATAAAAGAGGATGTATGTCATGGCGCAATTTCAAGCACTGCTGCAAAAACTGAAAATTGACACTTTTTTGCTATTGCTAATCGGTGTGATTGTTTTGGCTTCCGTATTTCCCAGTGCGGGAAACACCAAGATTTTTTTTGATTACTTAACCACAGCTGCCATTGCGCTGCTTTTTTTTATGCATGGTGCAAAATTATCGCGTGATGCGATTCGACAGGGCATGGGGCATTGGCGTTTGCACCTACTGGTGTTCGCCAGCACCTTTGTTATTTTCCCATTAATGGGCTTGGCAATGCACTTTATGGTACCGGTTTGGATGTCCCCGACCATTTATATGGGCTTTTTGTATATGTGTGCTTTGCCCGCTACCGTACAGTCTGCCATTGCCTTTACTTCGATTGCCGGCGGTAATGTACCTGCTGCCATTTGCAGTGCATCGGCTTCGAGTATCTTGGGCGTATTCCTCTCGCCAGTATTGGTGAGTGTTCTCATGGGTGCTGAAGGCGATGCACAAGCCATGGATACCACCAATGCCATTATGGAAATTCTGTTGAAATTAATGCTGCCATTTGTATTGGGGCATTTGGCAAGACCATTGATTGCCCAGTGGGTAAATCGCCATTTGAAATTGGTACGCGTAACCGATCAGTCTTCTATTTTATTGGTGGTTTATGTGGCGTTTAGTGAGGCCGTGGTGGAAGGGATTTGGAATAAAGTCGATGGCCATTCTTTACTCATGATTGGTGTGATTAGCTGCATGATGTTGGCAGTCATTATCGCCATTAATACATATTGCGCAAGATTATTGGGTTTTAATAAAGAAGATGAGATTACCATTGTGTTTTGTGGTTCGAAAAAAAGCTTGGCCAATGGTGTACCGATGGCAAATGTTTTGTTCCCGGCACACATTGTAGGGGTGATGTTATTGCCTCTGATGATTTTTCATCAGATTCAATTGATGGTGTGTTCAATCATGGCGCAGCGCTATGGCAAACGATTGGATAAGCACAAAGCCGAGTATTGATAGACGCAAAAAAGCCTCGTTAAAAACGAGGCTTTTTCTAAATGAGGTGGCGAGCCAGACCCCCGGCACTGGTTAATTTCAGAGTGGGCTGCTGACTTCCGCCCCTGACCCCTTGCTCCGAACAACCATGCGAGGAGACCCGCCGTTGATGATTTGCATTATACCAGTATTTTTCAAAAACCCAAGCCTATTTTTCATTCTTTCAGGCTGCCAATCAATAGGCAGCCTGAAAGAATGCTTAAGTCATTGTTTTAAAGGATAACGCGTTCTATACCGCCATTGTGGGCTTTTTTCACAAATTCATCTAACCAATTTTCACCCAAAGTGTATTTGGCCATTTCAACAACAATATAATCTGCTGTAATGTCTGTGTCTTCACGATAACGGCTCAAGCCTTGCAAACAAGCAGGGCATGAAGTGAGAATTTTAACAGGTTCACCTTCAGGCAGCTTGGCCTTGTCTTTTAGAATTTCTTCTTGCTTTCTAAAGCGCACTTGCGTGGCAATATCAGGACGAGACACGGCAAACATACCCGACTCACCACAACAACGATCGGTTTGTTGTACATTTTTCCCCATCAATTCATTGACGACTTTAATGGGTTGCGTGGTTTTAATCGGTGTGTGACAAGGGTCATGGTACATGTATTGCTGACCCTCGATACCATCTAGCTTGATGCCTTTTTCCAATAAAAATTCATGGATGTCCAAAATACGGCAATCAGGGAAGATTTCTTCAAAACGGTAATCGACCAATTGGTCATAACACGTGCCACAGCTAACCACCACGGTTTTAATGTCCAAATAGTTCAAGGTGTTTGATACGCGGTGGAATAAAACACGGTTTTCCGTGGTAATCGCATCACCTTTGTCTTTATTGCCGCCTGCAGTTTGTGGGTAACCACAGCATAAATAGCCAGGTGGCAATACCGTTTGTACCCCAGCATGCCAAAGCATGGCTTGGGTCGCCAGACCCACTTGGCTAAACAAGCGCTCAGAACCACAGCCTGGGAAGTAGAATACGGCTTCTGAGTCTTCAGGCAAAGCAGGGTTGCGAATAATGGGTACGGTTTTGTTGTCTTCAATATTCAGTAAAGCGCGTGCCGTTTTAATCGGTACTTCGCGTGGCAATGGGCGACTAATAAAGTGCACAATTTCTTCTTTAAGCGCAGGTTTGCCTAAAGTGGGTTTGGGGTGTGCTTTGTCTTTTTGGATGATGCCAAAGCCAAATTTTTTGATTAAATCATAACCCCAGTTTTGTGCTTTAAAGCCCATTTTTACCACGCCAGTACGCAATGCCTTGATGGTGTTTGGATCTTTGGCATTTAAAAATGCCATGCCCAATGCAACGGTTGGATTAAAACGTTTTTTGCCTTGTTTACGCAAGAAGTTGCGCATCGCTACTGTAACATCACCAAAGTCAATATTAACGGGACAAGGTTTTTCACAACGATGGCAAACGGTACAGTGATCAGCCACATCATTGAGTTCATTAAAATGCTTCAATGAAACACCACGACGGGTTTGTTCTTCGTATAAAAACGCTTCTGCCAACAAACCAACGCTTAAAATTTTATTGCGTGGGCTGTACAACAAGTTAGCGCGTGGCACATGGGTGCTGCATACTGGTTTACATTTACCACAGCGCAAGCAATCTTTAATCGAATTGGTAATGCTGCCCAAATCCGATTGCTCCATAATCAAAGATTCAAAGCCCAATAACTCAAATGATGGCGTATAGGCATTGCGTAAATCCCAACCAGGCATCAATTTACCACGGTTAAAGTGACCTTTAGGGTCGACTTTGGCTTTGTAATCCCAAAATGGTTTGATTTCTTCTTCGGTTAAAAACTCCAACTTGGTAATACCAATGCCATGCTCACCAGAAATCACACCGTTTAAGTCTTTTGCAAGCTTCATGATGCGGGCAACTGAGTCATGGGCCGTTTGCAACATATTGTAATCGTCTGAGTTTACTGGAATGTTGGTGTGAACGTTGCCATCACCTGCATGCATGTGCAAGGCAACAAAAACACGACCACGAACCACTTTAACGTGAATTTCATTCAGTTTTTTGACGATTAAGGTATCAGACTTGCCGCCAAATATTTCGTGCAAAGGCTGCATCACATCGCGTTTAATCGATACACGCAATTGGAAGTCTCGCATGGTCAAGAAGCAGCTTCGGCTCACGTCTGCTGCAACATCTTCGGTGACTTTGGTGGTGGCAATGGCCAAATACTCGCCCAAAGGCGCATCTAGATTGTCATGCAACCACTGCCATTGACTGCGAACTTGGCTAACGTGATCGATAGCATGCTGTGCACGTTCACCCAATAATTCTTTGCTGGAAATGTCCGTGCCCATTTTGTCAACAGGCAGCTTGTTGTTTTGCAAGTAGTTCAATAGTGCATCGCACAAGGCAATTTTGTTTTGAATCGACAGTTCAATGTTGATGCGTTCAATGCCGTCTGAATATTCGCCCAAACGTTCCAGTGGAATCACCACGTCTTCATTAATCTTAAAGGCGTTGGTGTGTTTGGCAATGGCAGCAGTGCGTGAGCGGTCTAGCCAGAAGGTTTTGCGTGCTTCTGGGGTGACTGCGATAAAACCTTCGCCTTGACGGGCATTGGCAAAACGCACAATGCGAGCAGCGGCTTCTTGTAAGTCATCTTCGTTGTCAGACACAATATCGGCTAGCAACACCATTTTCGGGCGGCCTTTGCCTGCGGCTTTGGTCGAATAACCCACAGCACGCACATAACGCCAATCCAAATGCTCTAGGCCTGCCAACTTAACTGTTGGGTGCGCCAATAAGTAATCGCGAATCTCAACAATAGAAGGGGTTGCCGATGCAACGGTACCAAAAAACTCCAAGCACACAGTGCGTGTGAATTTGGGCATGGTGTGTAAAACAAAGGCAACGCTGGTAATGATACCGTCCGTACCTTCTTTTTGTACGCCAGGCACACCAGATAAAAATTTATCGGTAACGTCTTTACCCAAGCCAACTTTACGGAATTTACTGCCTTCAATTTCAAGGCGTTCGGTTTTAACGATGTTTTTACCATCGTCGGTTAAGGTGTGTACATCAAAAATGGCAGTGGCTTCATCGTGAATTTTGCCAAAATTATGGCGCACACGTTCAATCAATAGCCATTCACCTGATGGATTCACCATTTTCCAATAGGCAAGATTGTCCAGTGCCGTACCCCAAAGTAC
>JASLBZ010000027.1 GCA_030146285.1 Neisseriaceae bacterium
ATGGTGAATCCCGCTTGCTTTCAATCTGAAGTGCATTTTCACCAAGCAAGTGGCAGCATGAAAAGCAGTATAGGACTGGTGCTGCTTAAGTCTGGCCATTGCCGCATTAATAGTGTGCTATGTGATGAAGCAGCTGGGTATTATTGGCAAGGTAGCGAAGAAGAGGTTGTATTCTTGGACTTGAGCCCCGATGCACAATTGATTAGCGTGAGCATCACGCCAGTTTGATTTTCAGTTAAATTGAACTGGCTTGAATGACCAATAAACTGAGAATCGCGTTAGATGTTTAAAATAAAACACAAAACCCAATAAAAACAACAAATAAAGTTTACGATTGATTGCTTTGCTAAAAACAAAAAAAGGCTTTGCAGATGCAAAGCCTTTTTTATGAAAAGTATCGATAAAACCCGATTCGGTTTACCAGTAACCCAATACTTTCCACCATGCGCCGCCGATAAAGAACCAAACAGCTAAGTTAACAACACTCATGGCAAAACCAACTTTCCACCATTCGCCTAGGGTTGTGTAGCCTGAACCGAAAATAATCGGTGCAGTACCAGTACCATAGTGGGTTAGTGACATCATCAATGAAGAAGAGAAAGCCAAGGTTAGGCCCAATAGCATTGGTGGTGCGCCCAAAGCGATACCAGCGGTGAAGAAGGCTGCAAACATGGCGGTAATGTGGGCTGTGGTGCTGGCAAAGAAGTAATGTGAATACACATAAACCAAAACCAGCAATAACATACCCAAGACCCAGTTAACGCCGAGGTGATCAATACCACTACCAACGGTGATGGCCAGCCAATTCACCAAACCCAGTTTGCCTAGGAAGCTTGCCATCATTACCAATGCCGAGAACCACATTACAGTATCCCAAGCACCTTTGTTTTTTAAGACTTCATCCCACTGCAATACACCGGTAATCAATAAAATAGATAGACCGATAAAAGCCGCTGTTGTAGCGTTAATGGCATAAGCCTCACCAAACAAGATAGCTGGTACGCCTGCCCACATAAATAGCAATAGACCGAAGACACCCAAGGTAATTTTTTCAGCGAAAGACAAAGGACCCAAATCACTTAGTTTAGCACGTGCAAACTGAGGCGCATCAGGGGTTTTTTTGATTTCGGGTGGATACATGAAGTAAATAACCAAAGGCATAATCAATAAAGACAAAATACCTGGAACAATTGCAGCAACTGCCCACATGCCCCATGATAAATGAAAAGCAGGACTGGTTGCTTCATAAATCAAGGCGACAATCAAAGGGTTAGGCGCTGTTGCAGTAATGAACATTGCAGAGGTAATTGGGTTGGTATTGTAGTTAACCAATGCCAAATAGCGGCCAATTTTTTCTGTTGAGCCTGGTTCCGGTTTTGAGTCAAAACTGTCTGCAATCGAACGCATAATCGGGTGAATAATACCACCACCACGGGCCGTATTACTTGGCGTTACTGGTGCTAGCACAGTTTCTGAGAATGCCAAGGCATAAGCAATACCCAAGGTGCGTTTGCCAAAAATGGAAATTAAGAAATAACCGATACGAGCACCTAAGCCTGTTTTATTCAAGCTCATGGAGATCATAATCGATACACCGATTAGCCAAATCAATTCGTTTGAAAAACCACTTAAAGCATCAGCCAAAGCAGCTTTGGGATTACCTGGATGTGTTACTTGGGTTAAGGCAACCAAAGAAATTGCCAAGATGGAAACGCCACCAATAGGCAGTGCTTTACCAATAATGGCGGCGATGGTGCCGACAAAAAGCGCCAGTAAATGCCAAGCATTGACTGACACACCTTCAGGAGCAGGAATAGCGAACCAGATAATTAAAGTTAATGCGGTTGCGACGAGGGCCGGGACGGGTTTAATGGGTTCTAACTTATAAGCCATTTTGGTCTCATTTTCTGTGATTAACACAAGGTCATTATTGTATCTTTAATAAATGAATATGCAAGGCAAATTATTCATCTACAATTCTAATACAATAAGTGAAATGAAAATTGATAAGTGTCATTAAACTGTTAATTATCAGAAAATTAATTTTCCGGGTTTTTAATGCCATAAATTTACATAAAAATACATATTCATTGTTGAAGTGTGTTAAGGATTTTATATTCGTATGATATTTGAAATATCACGAGCCTGTACAATCGCTTAGCTTGGATAAGGCCTTTGGTAAATCTGTCTTCAATAAAATATTCATAATAAATTATTTTTTTATGTTGTTAAATTAATAAATGATAACTATAATCATTAAAAAATACTAACGTATTAACACCATTTTGAGGATAACATGAGAAAAAATAAAATTGCATTAACGTGTGTATTGGCATTGTCAACGGCTTTTGCTGTGGCTAAACCGGTTGAGCGCATCGTGGCGTTGGATTTTGGTGCTTTGGATACCGTGACCACATTGGGCGATGGCCAAAAAATTGTTGCCGCACCCATTAATAATGCACCTGAATATTTGAATACATTTTTCAAAGACAATAAAGTGGCCAATGCAGGTGGTTTGAAACAACCAAACTTAGATGTGGTTAAACAAGTTAATCCTGATTTTATTGTGATTTCTGGTCGTGCGAATCAATATTTTGATGAATTGAACACCATTGCGCCTACCATGAAATACACGGTTTCTGGCGATGATTACTTTGCTGGTGTACAAAATAATGTCTTGGAAATTGCTGGTCAATTAGAGAAAACCCAAGAAGCCAAGGTCGCATTAGAAGCATTGGAAGCGAAAAGCAAAGCTTTGCAAGTTGCCAATCAAAAATCCAATAAAAAAGCCTTGGTTTTATTGCACAATAAAGACAATTTAATTCTGTCAGACAAAAGCGGTTACGCCAAAGTGATTTTTGGTTTGGCTGGCGTGAAAAACGCTTATGTTCGTGAAGACAGTGAGCGTGTTGTGGTAGACGATGCTTTTTTAAATAAAGCTAACCCTGATGTGATTTATATTGTTGATAGAAGCGCTGCCATTGGTGATGAGCCATTAAAAATGGCACGTTTCCAAGACAAAAAATTGGCCAAAATCAAAGCGATTAAAAACCAAAAAGTGGTGTATTTGAATCCATCACTTTGGTATTTATCAGGCAATGGCTTGCAAAGCTTGAATTTGCAGTTAGATGAAGTTAGCCAAGGCATGAAATAACGATATTGAACTAAAAATACCAGCATATTGCTGGTATTTTTTTATTCAAAATTGCTGTACTTCGGTTGCATTGCTTACAGGCTGCTTTATTGTCATGTTTATTTTATATATGATACGGCAACCAGCCATCAAACCAGATCACAAAGAGACTTCCAGCACATGAGCCATCACCTTGATTACATTGCGCAGTTGCAAAGCCAACTTCCACGCATCAATTTACTCACCGATCCAAAAGATACTATTGGTTTTTGTGAAGATCAAAGAAGGCGTTTTGTTGGACATGTTTTTGCCGTGGTATTGCCCAAAAATACCCAAGAAGTCCAAGAGATTGTACGCTTTTGTAGCGCCAGACAGATTCCATTGACCCCCCAAAGTGGCAATACCAGTTTGTGTGGTGGTGCAACCCCAAGTGATGAAGTGGCTGGGCTGGGTATCATTGTATCCTTAGCACACATGAATCGTGTTCGGGAAGTGAATTTGGCTGATAATTGTTTGACGGTGGAAGCTGGCATGATCTTGAGTCATGTTCAAGCAACGGCCAAAGAGCACAATCGATTGTTTCCATTGAGTATGGCAAGCGAAGGCAGTTGTCAAATTGGCGGCAACATTGCTTGCAATGCTGGCGGTTTGAATGTGCTGCGCTATGGGACTGCACGCGATTTGGTTATGGGACTGGAAGTGGTTTTGCCCAATGGTGAAGTCATTGATCATTTAGAACCACTGCACAAGAACACCACAGGCTTTGACAGCAAGCAATTGTTTATTGGCAGTGAAGGGTGTTATGGCATTATTACCGCAGCTAGCTTGAAGTTATTTGCCTTACCCAAAACCACAGTAACGGCTTGGGTTAATGTGAACAGTATTGAAGAGGCGGTTGCATTGCTAAGTTTAATGCAAGGGCATTTTGCGGAGCGATTAACCAGTTTTGAATTAATCAGTGATTTTGCTTTGTCCCTAAGCAGCCATTTTAGCCAATTGCCCAAGCCCAATAACGACAGTGCATGGTCAGTTCTTTTGGAGTTAAGTGACAGTTTGAGTTTGCCTGAGTTGCCCGATTGGCTCATGCAGTGTTTGTGGGACAATGGTTTTCAAAATGCCGTGATTGCCCAGTCCGAATCTGAACGAGAGCAATTGTGGACATTGCGTGAGAACATATCAGCAGCACAGCGAGATTTGGGCGTGAGCATCAAGCATGATATCGCCATTCCCATTAAATCGGTGGCTGCTTTTGTTGCAAGCAATATGCCCAAGATTCAGGCTGCCTATCCAGAAGCTAAGCTGGTTGTGTTTGGGCATTTAGGCGATGGCAGCTTACATTACAATGTTTTTTTAAACCATATTTTAAATAATGAAGTGTATGTTCATGAGGATAAGATTAATGCCATTGTTTACCAATCCATTGTCGAATTCTCTGGCACCATTGCTGCGGAACACGGCATTGGGCAGCTTAAAAAAGAATGGTTAAAGGTGGTAAGAACGCCAGAAGAATTGTCTTTAATGCGCATTTTAAAGCAACATTTGGATCCGCAAGATTTGTTCAATCGTGGCAAAGTGATACCAGAATAGCCATTCACCTAAAATACAGTCATCAAGTGTTTAATTAAATGACCATGGGGTAATTTAGATGTAGTATTGGTAGGAATTTCTTGATAAAAGGTTGTGCAATGGAATTGAATAGTAAACGTTTAGAAAAAACCTCCAAACTATTGTATTGGATTATCTCCATTATTTTGTGTGGATTTTTGATTCTACTGGGCAATAGAATTTTGTGGAATTTGGATCAAGCATTTACGGCACCCCAAATGCAGGATACTGTCAGTGAAAAAGCATTGGCGCCGATTCTTGCCGAGCAGGTTGATTTGGCGGTAGATAAGAGTAAGCTTGAGAAAGAGCTGCAAACATTAGACAGCACAATTGCCGCAGCCAATCAAAATTACAATAATGAGAAACAATCATTTGATAATTGGTTGGAAACCAGAAAAGTCTTAGGCTTATCCAAAGACGATGCCGAAGTGAAATCTCGTGTGGCAAAGCTAGATAATTTTTACAAGATAGAACAAGAATGGATTGCTCAACGCACCAAGCTTAATACCTCGATTGGGCAGATTGATGAGGCATCGGCTTTATTGGACAACCAAAGGCTATTGATTACAAATGATGCGAATGAGCGCTATGTTCAAGCCAAAAACTGGTTTGATATTAAAGTATTTTTATGGCGTTTGTTGATTGTTTCGCCTATTTTGTTATTGGGTTTGTGGTTTTTACTCAAGCGCCGCCATGATGCATTTTGGCCGTTATACCGTGGTTTTGTTTTGTTTGCTTTTTATGCTTTTTTTGTGGGTTTAGCACCTTATTTACCAAGTTACGGTGGCTATGTTCGTTATGGCATGGGTATTGTTTTAAGTGTGGTGTTAGGTTATTACGCGATTAAAAACATTCAGCTGTTTTTGGCAAAACAAAAAGAACAACTGCAAGTCTCGCAAATGGAGCGGGCGCAAAACATTCAATTAGAAGCCGCTGAAAAAGCCTTAAATCAACACTATTGCCCATCATGTGGCAAGGATTTTCTGCCCAATAATTGGGAAGTGAATACCAATCCAGCTCTTGCTAATCGCATGCCATCTGCTTACCGACTGGTCAGTGATTATTGTCGACATTGCGGATTGAATTTGTTTGCCAATTGCAGTCAGTGTGACACCAAGAACTATGTGCATTTGCCATTTTGCATGAGCTGCGGACATCATGTGAAGCCGGTTAGCGCCAATAGCCCTCATAAAAAAGAGAAGCTCAAAGAAGCACTTGATTAAAACAACAACGCCCTACTAAAAATAGGGCGTTATTGTTATGGGTGATTATGTCGATATTGGTTTTTAAAAGCCAATAAACTTGCTTTATTACAATGCCTTATTTGCAGTATCTAAGGCTTGTTGGCCTGCATTGGTTGGTGTCGGTAAGATTCTGATTGAGACTTTATCCGCGACACTGCATAAAAATCGTGTGGCTCAGATGACAAATCAACATTAAAACCAGCCATTAAAATGACTGGTATTCAAATAATGACTTAATGTCGTCATGGCATATTCTCATATTAAATTCGACCCAGTATGCAAACTAGTAAATCATATATTATATTTACAAAATAAATAATAAACTTTTATTAAAAAACAGTTTTCAATGTGTCTTAAAAGGATGATGCACAATGAATTTACAAGCATTCGCTTTTGTGCGATGTACCAAAAAATTTGTAACCCTTGTTTTGTTATCGATGGCATTGCTTAGTAATGTGGCTTTGTCCAAAGACATGGCACTTGAACCATTACAAGAGGAAGTAGACAGTAGCGATGTCATGGCGCAGTTGAACTTGGCCAATCTGTATGAAGATTTAGAGGATTATGAAAATGCTTTTATCTGGTATCACAAGGCCGCACAGCTGGGTTCTTCTGAGGCAGAAGCAGCATTGGGCTTTTTTTATGAAAGAGGGCTTGGGATTAAGCAAAGTAATTCAGAGGCCATTCGATGGTATACCAAGGCTGCTAAGCAAGGAGATTCTGAAGCACAATACAATTTGGCTGTGCTGTATGACATGGGTGAAAAGGTAACGCAAGACTATGCCAAAGCCCACCAATGGTATATCAAAGCAGCCGCACAAGGCGAAGTTGATGCCCAATTGAATTTGGGGTTTATGTATATGGAGGGTCATGGTGTTAAACAAGATTTTTCTCAGGCCATGAAATGGTATACACAGGCAGCGAATCAGGATAGTGCACAAGCACAATGGAGTCTGGGCTTGATGTATGAACATGGCAATGGCGTTCCAAGAAATTTAACAAAGGCATTTGAATGGTATCTTAAAGCGGCCAAACTAGATCATTCGGATGCTCAGCTTAATGTGGGTTATATGTATGCTGTGGGCGATGGTGTTCGTCAGAATAATGCCAAGGCCATTCAGTGGCATCTTAAGGCGGCAGAGCAAGGCAATGTCGGAGCACAAACGAATCTTGGCATTTTGTATTACCAAGGTGAGGTTGTTGCTCAGGATATTGGGCAAGCCTTGGAGTGGTATAACAAGGCGGCTCAAAACAATGGTGTACAAGCGCAGCTGATGCTAGGGTTGATGTATCAATACGCTGATGAGGGAGTGGCAAAGGACATGACTGCTGCCGTGATGTGGTATACCAAAGCCGCAGAACAAGGCAGTAGCGATGCTCAATATTATCTTGGTGAGTTATTAGAGTCCGGTGAAGGCATTAAAAGCAATCGTGCACAAGCCAAAAAGTGGTATCAAAAAGCTGCAAAGCAAGGTCATGAAATGGCACAATGGCGATTGGACAATATGTAAATTTCGGATTGTAGTGGGCAATAAATGAATCGATAGGGTGATGGCTGTCTTGATTCAAAATACGCATTTAGAGTAGGTGTCGTTATCATAAAGAATGAGTAAACTGATATAAAAAGAAAATGTTAGCCCAAATCAAATTTTCAATACTCAGATTGGCATAAGATGGTTTCGTTTTGAGCCATTTTATTAACGACTGTGGTATTTAAAAATGAGTCAGTACGGTTTTAAAAGCATAGTCACTGTTTAGATTGTAAAGAGGATAGTATGCAAACAGATATCGTTGTAGTGGGCGCAGGCCCTGCGGGCTTAAGTTTTCTTCGTGCCATGAAAGGCAGTGGATTACGCATTGCGATTGTTGAGAGGTCACCATTACCAAGCATTGCATCACCTAGCTACGATGGTCGAGAAATTGCATTGACTCATGCGTCACAAGACACCATGCAACGATTGGGGATGTGGGAACAGATTCCCAGTGATGAAATTTACCCGCTAAAAGACGCTAAAGTGGTTAGTGGGATGTCCGATTACACATTGCATTTTCCTCAGCCAAAAATGAAAGACAGTTTGTATGGCGAGCAATTGGGCTTTTTAATCTCCAATCACAATATTCGTCAGGCTGCTTTCAATGTTGCACAAGAGGTTGAGGGCGTTGAATGGATAACAGACACTGGCGTGCAAGACATACAAGTGAGCGATACCGGGGCGATGGTATATCTGGACAATGGCGACGTGATTTTGACGCACTTGGTTGTGGCCGCAGACAGCCGTTTTTCACAAACCAGACGCCAATTGGGCATTTCTGCCAACAGCCATGATTATGGTCGGACGGTTTTGGCGTTTCGGGTAAAGCATGAAAAATCAAATGAGCATACTGCTTTTGAATGTTTTCATTACGGTCGCAGTTTGGCATTGTTGCCATTGGATGAGTACATGACCAATTGTGTGGTTACCGCTGACCATCCGATTGCAAGACAATTATTAAATTTAAGCCATGAAGAACTGGCGCAAGACATCGCATCAAGACTGAATTTGCGCTTGGGCAATATGCAAATAGTCAGCGATATTCATCAATACCCATTGGTTGGTGTCCATGCCAATCATTTTCAAGCCAAGCGCGGTGTGTTGATTGGTGATGCTGCCGTGGGTATGCATCCTGTAACGGCACATGGCTTTAATTTGGGTTTGGAAAGCGCATCTCGTTTGGCTGCATTATTGCATCAAAGCCTTGCCAATGGCCAAGATATTGCCAATAGTGCATTGCTTAAAAAATATGAGATGCAACACATGCTGCACACCAGACCCTTATACCATGGCACACATGCAATGGTCTCGCTCTTTACCAATGACGCAGCACCTGCTAAATTGCTTCGCCATGCGGTTTTGCGCATCAGCAACCATTTGCCACCTGTGAAAAAATTGATTGCCATGCAATTAACCGGTAAATGGGCATCATGATGGTGTTTACAATCGATTAAAGTGATTTGAAAGCAAAAATGAAGCCAATATGATTTTTGGCTTCATTTTTTTATGCATTAATCGGTAGCAACGCGGTATATTCGGTAAAATACACCATTATCATGGAATAAAGCCAAGTAACATGAATCCAAAGATTGCCCCAGAAACATCGTATGCTTTGGATGTTTTGCGTGTCATTGCCTGTTTTATGGTGGTGCTTTTGCATGTGAGTGCAACACAGTTTTATCAGCCAAGTTCCATTTGGCATGAAATCAATATCATCAACGCATTCACCAGAATTTGCGTGCCGATTTTTATTATGATTACTGGTGTGCTGTTGATTAAACCGGATATGAATTACCGAAAACTCTGGCAAAAACTCAAAAAAATATTGATGATTTTGTTGTTTTGGTCAGCATTTTATTTGTGGGATGCCGGTAAAGTAAGTGATGCCAGTGCTTGGATAAAGCTGATAGCAGCACCGGCAAAATACCACTTGTGGTATCTGTATGCCATGGTGGGTTTTTATCTGGCAATTCCGCTATTGAGTAAAATCTATTATCAATCCAATAAACAAGAATTAACTGCCTATTTGGCGATTTGGGGTTGGGTGGCTTTTATTGGCTCGCTGGTGTTTTATGAGTTGATTGCAATTGATGTTTTAAAACTGTATCAATTGGGCTTTCTGGCCAATTTTGTTGGCTATTTGGTATTGGGTAAAGTATTGGTGGATTACTACCAAAGCCCGAATAAAGCGTGGCTTTGTTTGTTTGGTTTTGTGGTTTTGTGTTTGTTGTCGGCGCAGGTGACGTATGTGTTTTTTTACCATACCAAGCCACGAACGGTATTTTATGAATACTCATCAATTTTTGTATTACTCGAAGCGATTTGTTTTTTCTTGTTTGTTTTAAAACTCAGCCCAAAATGGCACAGAATCCAAAAGTGGGTGCAATGGATAGCACCGTATACCTTGGGTATTTATTTGATTCATGTGTTCTTTATGGGTTTAAATCCCTACCCAGTAACAGGCGCTGTTTCTGCTGTGCTTCTAAGTGTGCTGATTTTTTGCATGTCATTAATCAGTGTTTGGTTATTGAAAAAAATAAAATACGTTAGGGCTTGTGTATAGAGGCCTTGGGTTTACTGAGCCGACTGTTTGATGATTGACAATTAAAAAGCTGATTGAATGAATTGTTTGAAAAAAATATTAAAAACTACCGTGTATGGAATCTTGGTTTTGATTTTCTTGGTGGTATTGTATTGGCTAAGCGAGTGGATATTGTCCAGAATGCTGGTCAATGAAGATAAGGTTGTGCAAGATACTGCTGATTCAATAAGCATTTATGTTAAGAGCAATGGCGTGCACACGGATTTGGTATTGCCAACGAATAGTCCTTATGTGGATTGGGGTCAAGTTTTTCCTTATGCCAATACCCAAAGCCAAGTAGATGATTTGCCTTTTGTAGCAATTGGATGGGGCGATAAAGGTTTTTATTTGAATACACCGCAGTGGAAAGACTTAAAAGCATCGACAGCATTCAAAGCCGCAACTGGTTTGGGTGAAACGGCTTTGCATGTGACTTATTACTCCAGTGTGGTTGCCAATGAAAAAACCAAAAAAATTGACATTTCCCCCAATCAATACCGACAATTGATTCAAGAGATCCAAGGCTCAATCGCTAAAGATGCATTTGGGCAAGCCAAGCACATTGCAACCAATATGGAATACGGGCAACACGATGCATTTTATGAAGCCAATGGCGCTTATTCCTTGTTTTATACTTGCAATACCTGGACCAATAATATTCTGAAGCATTCAGGCATCAAGGCCAGTCGCTGGCTGGCTTTTGAAAAAGGCGTGATGTTACAAAATCAAGAGCAGTAGCGCTTTGGGGTTTTTAAAATGACAAAAAAAAGACATCTTAAATCAGATGTCTTTTGGGAATAGAAAAGCATTTTAAGCCGATTGCATTAACCAATATTGCAAAGCGATTAAGGTTTTGGCATCTTGAATGTGTTGTGCATTTAAGGCAGCCTGAACTTCTGCTTTATTCATTAATACCGTTTCTACAAACTCATCTTCATCGGCGCTTAAGGTGCTGTTTTTGGCAACGCCTTGGGCGTGGTACAAATACAGTTTCTCATCGCAAAAACCCGGTGCGCTAAAAAATTCAAAAATCAATTCGGCGCTTTGGGCCGTATAAGGCGTCTCTTCTGCCAACTCACGCAGCGCACCGATTTTTGGGTCTTCGTCTTGAATATCCAATTTGCCCGCTGGAATCTCCAAAAGCACTGTACCGCAAGGGTAGCGAAATTGTTTGACCAAAATCACTTGTTGCTCAGCGGTTTCTGCCAAGATGCAGCAAGCACCCGGATGGCGGATGACTTCACGGGTGGCCAAATGATCATTGGGCAGCTTCACTTCATCTACTTGTAGGGTAATGATTTTTCCTGTGAATAAAGTGGTGCTTTGGGTTTGGGTTTCGATTAGGTTCATGTTTTTTCCTATGGCTATCTTAGCTGGCTTCAGCCATATTGATGGCCTCTTTGATGTTCACATCCACAATGCGTGAAACCCCTTTTTCTTGCATGGTTACACCGATTAATTGCTCTGCCATTTCCATGGTTAGGCGATTGTGTGAGATGTATAAAAACTGGGTTTTATCACTCATTTGTTCAACCAAGCGACAAAAACGACTGGTGTTCGCATCATCCAATGGCGCATCAACTTCGTCTAAAAGACAAAATGGTGCAGGGTTCAGGCTAAACAAGGCAAATACCAAACTCATGGCTGTTAAGGCTTTCTCACCGCCAGACAATAAATAAATGGTGCTGTTTTTCTTGCCCGGTGGGCGCGCCATAATGCTGACACCGGCTTCCAAAACATCATCACCAACAAGATGCAACTTCGCCTCTCCGCCACCGAATAAAGTGGGGAAGAAGCTTTGCATTTTCTCATTCACTTTATCAAAGGTTGCTACGAATAAGGTTTTGGTTTCTAAGTCAATCTTGGCGATGGCCTCATTCAAAAGAGAAATTGCATTGCTAATATCATCGTATTGATTTTGATAATAGCTCTGGCGCTCACGGGCTTCTTCTAGTTCGCCAAGCGCGGCCAAGTTCACCGCACCTAGACGTTGAATTTGTTTGCTTAACTCAACAATATCCACAGCCAATTGGCTGGGTTTGGCAGGCGGTGTTTCGGTTTTGAATAAGTCAAAATTGGCATGGCGGCTATTGAGGTTCTCTTGAAAGCGCTCCATTGCCAATTGTGCTTCTTGTTGCTTTAACAAACTTTGCTGAATACTTTGTTGGCACTCAGGCAGCTTAACGGTTAATTGTTGTTGCTGTTCTTGGCAAGCTTGCAATTGGCTTTGCATCTGTTGCAATGCATTCATCAATAAAGCACTTTTTTCTTCTTCATTGGCCAATTGCTCATTAATGGTTTGCAAAGCCATTAATGCCACATCTTCATCCAATAATGATTCCGCGGCCAAAACCAATTCGGTTTGGGCTTCTTGATGGCTTTGAATTTGCTCTAGCCACATGGTTTTTTGGTGCTGTAAGTGCTGCAATTGTTGCTGCTGTTTTTGCAATTCCAATTGTTCTAAACCGATTTGACGATTGGCTTCGAGCAGTTTTAACTGATGCTGTTTGACTGTGTGCTGTTGGCTTTCACGACGCTCGGTTAGTGCTACAAAATCATCATCCAGCGCAAATGTGCTGTCGCTTAAGGTTTTTAAATGACTTTGCTGTTGTCGCAATAATGCATTTAAATCCGTAATGGCAGCCTGTAAATCACTGACTTGAGCATCAATACTGTGTGCACGTTTGTGGCGCTCTTTGGTGGCCAGTACCAAAGCATTGGCTTCATTTTGCAGTTTGTAAGCTTGATTTTGCTGGTCTTTATAATTGGCACGAGCGGTTTGCAATGCTTGGCCGATGTCTGAACGCTGGCTGCTTAAACTTAATATCTTTTCTTCAGTATCTGCAAGCTCAGGCAATACTTGGTCTAATTGGCTGCTTAATAGATCAATTTGCTGCTGTAAAACCAAAACATTGACTTCTTGTGTAGGCATTAATTTTTGGATACTGCAAGTATCAATTAAATAGCCTTCTGGCGTGATAATGCATTGGTTTGGCAATAAACTATCGCGTAAACTCAAGGCAGTTTGTAAATTGTCAGCACACACAAAAGGGCTTAGCCACAGGGCAACAGCATGGGCAAAGCCATCGTGCTCTTTAATGAGAACTTGTTCTGCCAAGCTATTGCGCATAGGTGCATGTGCGATCGTGGTGTCAATAATGGTAGGCAAGTCTTGCCCCAATTGCGCATTGTCTAAGTCGGGGAAAAAACGACTGAACAAACGTTGATCCAATACCAAACTGACTGCCTCTTGCCATGGTGCTGTGACTTCTATGCTTTGCCACAATAATGGGGCATCCTGTAACCAAGCAATGTGTTGGTGATTGGCTTGCTGTTGCTGGTTTTTTAGTTGTGCGCTTAAGGTTTTTAATTCTGTGCTGATGCTGACTTTTTGCTGCAATAAGGCATGGTTGCGATTTTGCTGCGCTTGAAATGCATCATGCAATTGGCTTTGTTGTTCTTCTAATTGCTGAATCTGAACATCAACGGTTTCTAAAGCCATCAACGCCGTTTGCGCGAGTAAGTTTTTTTCTTCAATCGTATTTTCATCGGGCATATCCAACTGTGATTTTTCCAATAACAAATCATCCAATTGGTTTTGATTGGCCGTGGTTTTTTGCTCTGTAAATTGGATATTTTGTTCCAATAAAGCTTGTTCACGCTTCAGGCGACTTTGTTCTTGTTGTTGGTGATTAAAAGCCTGTTCTAACGTAAAGAGGGCATCTTCTAATTGCGGCGTGGCATCTTGCAAATCCGCCATTGCCATTTCTAAAGTTTCTGCGGTAATGGCTTTTTCTTCAATCACCATTTGCAGCTCTTCTGTGCTGTTATTGGCTTGCAAAATTGACTCATTCAATTGCAAAATCTTGGTCTGCAATTGTTGCTTGTCATCTTCTAAGCGTTGTTGTTGCCATTTTTTTTGTTGGGTTTGTTCTTCTAGGCGCACTTGTTGCTGTTTTAAGGTGCTGATATTGGCATTTTGCGCTTGGATGGTTTGTTGTTGTTCACGCTCTTGCAGTTGCAATTGGTAGCTGGCTTCATTGATGGCTTCATTGGCATGTTGCAACTCATCTAGCCGTGTTTGTTCGGTGCTTAAATGCTCAGAGGCTGTAGCATGATTGCTTCTGGCATCCTGTAAATACAGATAATCCAGCCAATCTTGCTTTTCATGTAAAGCATTGCGTAGGCTTTGGTAATGGCTGGCTGCTTTGGCTTGTTTGTCCAGTTTGTCGACTTGGCGATTCAACTCGGTTTGAATGTCGTCCAAGCGTTGCAAATGCTCTTGCGAGTCTTTTAAACGAGAAGCGGTTTCTTTACGACGCTCTTTGTATTTAGAAACGCCAGCGGCTTCCTCTAAAAAGCTGCGCAACTCTTCAGGCTTGGCCTCAATGATTTTGGAAATCATGCCTTGCTCAATCACGGCATAGCCGCGTGCACCCACGCCAGTACCCAAAAATAAATCGGTAATATCGCG
>JASLBZ010000037.1 GCA_030146285.1 Neisseriaceae bacterium
AGGCAGCTTTTTTTATGATTAATAACTCGGAAAATATGTTTTTTGAGTAATGCATCTATTAAAGTTAGAGCTGAAAATGCATTTTAAGGTTTTATTAAGCTTGTACAAGCGATAATGAGCACCTTATCTTATCTGTCGTGCATGGAATTATGCAAACCTTTCGTACTGTTTTAAAACACCAAGTCAAGATTTCTAACTGCATTAGTATCATTGCATTTGCTGTTTTTTTTGTTATTTTTCAGAATATTGCTTTTTGGCATAAGCTGATTCAGCTGGTCAATTTTGACAGCTTACAGCCGTATTTGCTGATGGTGTCGGTGTTTATTTTCTTAAGTTGTTTTTTTATTTTAATATTCAGCTTGCTGTTTTTTCGCTATACAACCAAGCCTGTGTTGTTTTTTTGCTTCTTGGCCAGTGCCGCCAGCAATTATTATGCTTTGACCTACAATATCTATATGGACAAGGTCATGATTGCCAATGTGTTGCAAACCACGACTGCCGAAGCCGGTAGCATGGTAACGCCACGTTTTGTTATTTGGATGCTGGTTTTTGGTGTCTTGCCTTGTGCATTATTGTGGTTTGTGAAAATCCAACCGGCAAGTAAATGGTACAAAGGTTTATTCAAACGCATTGCTTTGATGGTCTTGGCTTTGGTTGTACTGTTGGCAGCGGCATTGCCGTTTTACAAAGATTATGCAGCCATCGGTCGTAACAACAAAGACATGGTGAAACTGATTACACCCAATAGCTATTTGAATGGCATTTATGGTTATGTGAAGCAATTGACGGGTAAAGCACACCCATTAAAAGCCATCGGTACCGATGCTGTTTTGGCTCCGATGCAATCGCCTAAGAAAACCATTTTTGTGATGGTGTTAGGCGAAACCTCACGGGCAGAAAATTTTTCGTTAAACGGTTACACAAGAGAAACCAATCCCAAGCTCAAACAAATCGGTGGCAATTTGTTGAACTTTGAAAAAGTGACTTCTTGTGGCACGGCAACTGCGATTTCAGTGCCTTGCATGTTTTCCAGCATGCCACGCCAAGATTACTCTGCCAGTCGTGCTGAGTACCAAGAAAATGTGATGGACATCATTCAAAGAGCGGGTTATCCGGTATTGTGGCGTGAAAATGACAGTGGCTGTAAAGGCGTGTGCAAGCGCATTCCAACACAAAATGTCAAGGATTATGACAACAGTAAACCCTTATCAGAAGATTTGTATTACGATGATTTATTATTGGGTAAGCTTGACCAATACATTGAAAAAAAACATGACAACAAAGTGATTGTTTTGCACACCAATGGCAGTCATGGTCCAGCTTATTATGAACGTTATCGCCCAGAAATGAAGGGCTTGTTTAAGCCCACTTGTGATACTGCATCCATTGAAAATTGCAGTACTGAAGCACTTGTGAACACCTATGACAATACTATTTTGCATGTGGATGATACCTTGAATCAAACCATTGAGCTGTTGAAAAAATACGAAGCAGATTACGATGTGGCAATGCTGTATATGTCGGATCATGGTGAGTCTTTGGGTGAGGGTGGATTTTATTTGCACAGTGCGCCATATGCACTTGCCCCCGATGCACAAACCCAGATTCCAATGGTATTTTGGGCCAATGACAGCTTTTATCAAAACCGCAATATTGATTTGAGCTGCATGCAGCAAGCTGCTAAACAAAATGAATTTTCGCATGATTATTTATTTCACACGCTGCTTGGCTTGTTGAATATTCAAACCCAAGAATATGATGTGAAATTGAATGCATTCAGTGCATGTCAGGGTAAAAAATGAAACTGTTGATTGTAGAAGATGACTTATTGCTACAAATGGGCTTGGAAAAAGCACTGAGTAAAGAAAAATATGTTTTTGATGTGGTCAGTACCTTAAAAGAAGCCGAGCAATATGTGGCGATGAACGCCAGCCAAAACTATGCAGCCATTTTGCTGGATTTGGGCCTGCCCGATGGAGATGGCGTGACATTGCTTAAAAAGTGGCGTGACAACAAAATCGACATTCCCACCTTAATCATGACCGCACGCGATGCAGTAGAAGACAGAATTGCAGGGTTGGATGCAGGAGCGGATGATTATTTGATCAAACCTTTTGAGCTAAATGAATTGTTGGCACGTTTGCGAGCTATTATTCGCCGCAATCTAGGGCAACCTAGCAATATTTTAGAAGCAGGCGCATTGTCTTTGGATTTGGTGAATAAGAGCATTCAGTTTCAGGGGGCTGTCTTGGAATTAACGGTTCGAGAATATGCCATTTTGGCACGCTTGATTTTAAAATACCAACATGTGGTTCCTCGTGAAGTTTTGTTACAGGATTTGTATTCTTGGCAAGACGTTTTGGGCTCGAATACCTTAGAAGTGTATATTCACCGTTTGCGCCAAAAACTGGGCAAAGAGAGAATCATGACGGTGCGAGGAGTCGGCTACCAACTGGTTGAGGTCTAAATGGACATACGTAAGAAGCTGTTACTCAGTATTGGTTTGACTTTATTGGTGACCCAAGTGGTTATTTCCATCTGGGTTTGGCATGAAAGCCAAGAGCAAATTCAAATCCTAACCGATGCGACTTTAAGTGCTACCCAAAAAACCAGAATGGTGGAAAATGAGCTGCGTGAAACCTTAATGGCTTTTTTAGTGCCTTCCGTGATATTGGTATTGGTATCTTTGGCTGTGATTTACTGGTCTATTAATAGAATCACCAAGCCACTTGTGGCATTGACAACAGCCATTAGCCAAAAAAGTGGTTATGATTTAACCCCCATTCGATTGGAACATGAGAGCATCGAAATTGCGACCATTACCGAGAAGCTGAATCTTTTACTCAGTCGCATTGCCAGCAGTCTAGACAATGAACGGCGTTTTACCTCTGATGTGGCACATGAATTAAGAACACCTCTGGCGGGGATGCGATTGAATTTGGAAATGGTCGAAGAAGCTGATTTGCCTGAAAAACACATTTTTATTCAGCGCATCGATCAGTTGCTCATGACCATTGAACAATTGCTGAATTTGGCACGAGCAGGCAATCGCATTCATTCAGAAAGCGCTGTACCGTTTGATTTTATTTCTGAAGTGATAGAGCCTATGTTGTATGAGCTAGAAGACTTTCCCAATCCAATTGTGTGGGAAGTGCCAGCGCAATTGATGATGACAGGTGACCCCAGTCTTTTATACTCATTATTGAAAAATTTATTGGACAATGCCCGTTTTTATGCCGCCCATGGCATGCAAACGACAGTCAGTTTAGTCAAGACACCTAAATACATTGAGTTAAGTGTATTGGACAATGGTACTGGTGTGGGTGAAGCAGAATTACAACGGCTTACGGAACGCTTCAGTCGCATTGATCAATCCCGAAAAGGATTTGGTTTGGGGCTGAATATTGTGGATCGAATTTGTCAGGTGCACAGTGCCAAACTGGAAATAGCCAACCGCACAGATGGCCTAACAGGACTATGCATTCGTATCTTATTTCCAGTTTTATAACATTGCGTTTTGAATGTATGAATATTGAGCAGCTTCATTGCGAACGGGCAATGAAGCTGTTTTTTCGTGACAAATTTCCTTGGCATTTTATGCCATTGAAATGATTGTCAAAAAGCATTATTTTCAGTTTGCAGTAATCCACCACATTGATTGACATGGCCAGATAGGCAAGACTACTATTTACAGATGCGTATGAATGTATTGTGTTATTTTCAATAAACATTACCAATGGCCAGTATGCTGGGGGCGTCTTGTATGAGTATTGTCCGAAAAAGTTGTGATTTGTATTTCAAAAGTAATTTGTTAATCAGAATTACTTTGGGTCTATTTTTGGGTGCAGTTCTGGGTATTTTGCTTCCAGATGCCACTGCCTCTTTTGCTTATTTATCTCCTTTAGGCGACTTGTTTATTCGTTTGTTAAAAATGATTATGTTGCCCGTGGTGATTTGCACATTGATTGTGGGCGCAAGCAGCATTTCGCCCGCAAGCTTAGGTAAAATTGGTGTGAAGATGATTGCTTTTTACATGTTCACATCGTTGTGTGCAATTAGTTTGGGGCTGGCCATCGCCAATGTAACCAAACCGGGATTGGGTTTGGATTTGAACAGCGCCATGGCAACAGATTTCACCATAACAGCCAAAGCACCTTCTATGGTGGAGACATTCTTGGCCATTGTTCCAACCAATTTCGTGGGGGCGATTTCCAACGGTGAAATATTGCCCATTATCTTTTTTTGCTTGATGTTTGGTATTGCCTTGGCCTTTGGCCGTGATAGCGTTGATGCCAATGTGAAGCATGCATCCGATATTGTGTTTCATTTTTTTGATGGTGCCAGCACTGCCATTTTCAAAGTGGTAGGTTGGGTGATGCAATATGCACCCATTGGTGTATTTGCCTTGATTTTTATTGTCTTCTCTAAAAATGGTACGGCAGCCATCGGTCCTTTAATCAATGTGACGTTTAGCGTGTATTTGGGTTTGGTGCTGCAGGTTGTTTTGGTTTACTGCGTGATTTGTGCCTTGATGCGTCTGAACCCTATCAAGTTTGTTAAGAAAGTTCGCTCCCCCATGATTACTGCTTTTGTTACCCGTTCTTCTGGTGCGACTTTACCGATTTCCATGGAAACAGCAGACAAAGAGATGGGTATCCCAAAAAGGATTTATAGCTTCACTTTGCCCGTTGGTGCGACAGTCAATATGGATGGTACAACCATTTATCTGGGCGTGTGCACGATGTTTATTGCCAATGCCGTGGGCGTGGATTTAACCATGGCACAACAAATGGTGGTTGTGGTGACTGCCGTTTTGGCGTCCATTGGCACAGCTGGTGTTCCAGGGGCCGGTACGATTATGTTGTTGATGGTATTGGAGGCCATTGGCTTGGATGTGCAGTCCAATGCGGTGGTGGCGGTGGCTTACAGCATGGTTTTGGGGATTGATGCCATTTTGGACATGGGGCGCACGTCAATGAATGTGGTCGGAGATATGATTGCTGCGGTTTTTGTTGCCAAAAGTGAGCAGGCGCTGGATCACAGTAAATGGGAAAATAAATAAGTGCTTGGGTGCTGGTGTTTTTGATCTTATGACACTTTGAGCATAGAACAAAGGCAGCCTGTAGCGGCTGCCTTTGTTTTGAGTGGTGTTTTGAGTCAAGTAACTGGGGATTAATACCAGTCTTTTTCACCTTCAGGACGGGTCTTGAAACGCTTATGTAACCAGAAGTATTGCTCTGGATGTTCACGCACGCGTGCTTCAATAAAATCATTCATGCGTTGAGTATCGGCAACAACATCTTTTGTTGGGAAGTCTTCCCAAGCAGGATAAAATTGTAGCGTCACGGTGCCATCGTGATTGCGAACAGGAATCGCAGGAATAACCTTGGCATGGGTCATGGCCGAGATGCGGCTTAAACCCGTAATCGTTGCTGCAGGTTGACCGAAAAAATTCACGAAAATAGAATCTTTGGCACCAAAGTCTTGATCAGGTAAGTACAAAAAGGGCGCATCTAATTTGCGAATGGTTTTAATAATGCTGCGTAAACCATCGGTACGGGCAACCAAATACACATTGTCATAACGGTGGCGGCCTTTTAAAACCTGTGCATCCATGGCTTCATTTTTTTGTTTGGAATAAACACTAATCAAAGGCACATCTTGGTTTAAGCGGTAAACGGCCAATTCAAAAGAGGTGAAATGAGGATAAAGCAAAATGACTTTGTCACCATTGCCCAATGCCTCATCTAGGTAATGTTTGTTTTTGTAATGCACCAATTTTTGCAAGCGTTCAGTCGAGCTATACCAACACACACCATATTCTAAAACCAAGATGGCCATTTGTTGGTAATGGTGACGAATCACGGTTTTGCACTGTGCATGTGACCATGAAGGAAAGCATTTTTGTAAATTGGTTAAGCCAATGTTTCGGCGCTTGGCCAAACACAAATACAAAACATTGCCGATACCACGGGCAATGGCATGAATGATAGACAAAGGCAGGTATTGCACGAGGCGCAAAATTAAAAAAGCAAATTTCATGAATCATCTCATTTCGTATCAGTAGACGGATGGTCTTCTGGCGGTGTATTTGCACCGGCTGGAATTTTAAAGCGATTGTAACTGAATAAATACTGGGTAGGGCAGCGACGAATCAAACTTTCCACTTGGTCGTTGATGATTTGCGTATCGTGTTCACGATTGCCATTACTTGGTGTGGCCATCGGTTCTATGATCAGTTTAAAGCCACGACCTTTGGGCAGGCGCTCACCCACAAAGAAAAAAGTTTGCACATTTTTCATGCCGGCCAATTTACCTGCCAATGTCATCGAATAAGCATCTTTGCCCCAAAATTTAGCCCAAATACCATCACCGCCTGTCGGAACTTGGTCAGGTAAAACGATGGTGGCTTCATGGTTGCGTAAGGCTTTTAAAATCGTGCGTACACCTTGACCATCAGCTGTTGCCGTTCGGCCATTGTCTCGCATGCGACCAGCGACCATAATCGGTTCCATCCACGTCAATTTTGGTGGACGGAACATGGCAGTGAGTGGAAATGGCAAACGACAGCTGATCGCACGGCCTGCCAAATCATAACTGCCTAAGTGTGGGGTGATGAATAATAAACCTTGCTCATTGGCAATGGCAGCCTGAACATGATCCCAACCCTCGATTTCTTTGAACAAAGAAGTGATGTGCTCAGGTGAACGCAACCAAGCAATAGGCAATTCCAAAGCACCCTTCATGGTTTCTTTGAGTACGGATTTGACTGTGGCGTCACTATTTTGATAATCTTGAACAATTTTGGCAATTTTCAAATTTTCGCGCACCCGTTCTCGCATTTTGGGTGCAAACCAATAGGCTAAATATCCCAAAAAGTTGCCCAGTAAGTGTAAAATAGGCAGCGGTAGATATGCCAAAAATTGGAAAAGTAAGCGAACAAGGAATTGCATAGCGTCCTGACATCCATTGGTATGAGAAAGCTATTTTAGCAAACAGTCACAAGTTGTGCTGCATTTGACAAGGTATTTACATGAGTGAATTTTTATTTACTTCTGAATCAGTTTCAGAAGGGCATCCAGATAAGGTAGCTGACCAAATTTCAGATGCCATTTTAGATGCCATTTTGACCCAAGACCCAACTGCACGCGTCGCAGCTGAGACTTTGGTGAATACTGGTTTGGCTGTATTAGCGGGCGAAGTATCAACGAGCGCCCGAGTGGATTATATTAAAGTAGCTCGCGAAACGATTCGCGAGATTGGCTACAACAATTCTGATTTGGGCTTTGATGCCAACGGTTGTGCCGTTTTGGTGTGCTATGACGAACAGTCTCCTGATATTGCCCAAGGTGTGAATGAAGGCGAAGGCATTGATTTAGACCAAGGCGCAGGCGACCAAGGTTTGATGTTTGGCTATGCATGCGATGAAACCCCAACATTGATGCCTTTTGCGATTTACTATGCACACCGTTTGATGCAGCGCCAAAGTGAAGTGCGTAAAAATGGTACTTTAAAATGGTTGCGCCCAGATGCAAAAGCACAAATTACGTGTGTTTATGACTCTGAAACAGGCCGTGTTAAACGCATTGACACCATTGTATTGTCAACACAGCACGATGAAAATATTGAATACGATGAATTGCGTGAAGCCGTAATTGAGCACATCATTAAGCCTGTGATTCCTGCAGAGTACTTAAAAGATGATGTGAAGTATTTGATTAACCCAACTGGTCGCTTTGTGATTGGTGGACCACAAGGCGATTGTGGTTTAACGGGTCGCAAGATTATTGTGGATACTTATGGTGGTGCCGCACCTCATGGTGGTGGTGCATTCTCGGGTAAAGACCCAACCAAAGTAGATCGTTCTGCTGCTTATGCTTGCCGTTATGTTGCCAAAAACATTGTGGCAGCGGGCCTAGCAAGACAGTGTCAAATTCAAGTGTCTTATGCCATTGGTGTGGCTGAGCCAACATCGATTGCCATTGACACCTTTGGTACTGGTGAAGTATCCGAAGCCCAGTTGATTGCATTGGTGCGCAAACACTTTGATTTGCGTCCTAAAGGCATTGTGCAAATGTTGGATTTATTGCGCCCAGTGTACAAAAAATCTGCTGCTTACGGTCACTTCGGTCGTGAAGAGCCTGGTTTTACTTGGGAGCTTACAGACAAAGCAGCGGCACTTCGTGTGGATGCAGGTTTGTAATTCACAAGCGCTACACAATAAAAAAGCTGCCCATCGGGCAGCTTTTTTTGTTTGTCTGTATCATCAAAAACACCGCCATAATATAGAGGTGTTTTTGACGCTTCGAAGGTTTACATCAAGAAGAAATAAGCCCATAAGCTAATTAAGAAGATGCACATAATATTCAGTACCAAACCCACGCTAATCATTTCTTTTTGTTTGATTAAACCTGTACCAAAGACAATCGCATTAGGCGGCGTGGCAACCGGCAACATGAAGGCACATGAAGCACCAACACCAATAATCAATACCAAGACCTCTTTGGGCATGCCCATTTGTGAGGCAATGGCAGCAAATACTGGTACCAACAAAGCAGCAGAAGCGGTGTTGCTTGTGAATTCAGTCAAAGCAATGATGAAGCTCGTCACCACAAAAATCACAATAAGTGGGTGGGTGTGGATAAAAGTTGTTGCCACTTGCTGACCCAATACCAAAGATGCACCTGAGTCTTTTAGCAAAGCACTTAAGGTTAAGCCGCCACCAAATAAGAATAAAACACCCCAATCGGTATTTTCAGAAACCTGTTTCCAGCTGGCCAAACCCAGAACCACCACGGCAATAGCAGCGCACAAAGCAACCCAAGTATCTGGATTTGAAATGCCAAAATGACTTTTTAAATAATCCCCTGCAATCCATGCAATCGCAGTCACAACAAAAACAACCAAAGCAATCACACGGGATGTTGTCCATGGAATATGTTCAGATTCAACCGTTACTTTTTGGTTTAATTTAGGACGCAATACAATGAACATGGCAATTAGCATCATGGGTAACAATACCAACATCATTGGCAAGCCATATTTCATCCAGCCTGTGAAATCCAAGTCCAACGCTGCAGCGGCAATGGCATTTGGCGGAGAGCCTACCAAAGTACCCAAACCACCGATGCTGGCAGAGTAGGCGATGCCCAATAAAATAAAGACAAACGTATTGCGGTCTTTGGTTTGGTCCAAATGACTTAACATACCAAGCGCCAATGGCAGCATCATGGCCGCCGTTGCGGTATTGCTAATCCACATAGACAAAAAGGCGGTCACACCAAAAATGGCCATAGTGGCAATGCCCAAATGCGAACCTGAAAGAGAAATTAACCAAAAGGCAATTTTTCGGTCCAGTTTTTGCGCATGCAAGGCAGTTGCCAAAGCGAAACCACCAAAAAACAAGAAGATAATGGGGTCGGCAAAATTGGCCAACGCTTTTTTGGTGGTCAACTCAGGAAAGCCCAGTGCAACGCCAAGCACAGGAATTAATAAGGCTGTTATGGTGATGTGAATGGCTTCGGTAAACCACAAAATCGCAATAAACAGCAACAAAGCAATGCCTTTATTCGGATTGCTGTCATAAGGCAAAACCTCATACAGTGCAAAAGACAAAAAGGCGGCAATCAAGGTAATGATAATGCCTTTTAACACACCATTTGGCAGTGCTGTGGAAACATTAGGTTGTGAATCTGACACGACTTTCTCCGTTGTATTGAATCTATTTTGGGTTCTTTTGTAGATGAATGAATCATTTAACTCAATATATATGCTTGAGTCGTCATTAAAGTATTAAGATTAAATTATTCAGTAATAAATATTATTATTTTGGATATAAAATACATTTTTTGTTGTTTTTATTGGTATTTTTATATGTTTTTATCCCAATAATTGGAATGTCCTATTTTGAAGTTATTCTTATAGAATAGCAACTAATTTTTACCAAACAATGAGATATCTTTGCAAATAATCTTGTTGTTAGCATGTTAACGTTCTTGGCTTGAGAGGGCAATACTGATGGGTGAATTTTTCAAGTATGTGCTTGTGTGAACAAGGTACTATTTAAACAACAGGCAGCCTGAAGCTGCCTGAAAAACAATGATTTAAATGTTTTCGTGTGGTAAGCAAAAGCCCAGTTTGGTCAGTTGTGCTTTTAGTCGCAATTCAGTACCGAGCAAATCAGGCGTTGATTGACGACGCTTTAATGCAAACCATTTTGCCAGCGTGGTAATGGTTTCTAAGGTTGCACTGTTGATTGCCTTGGGCAAGGATGTGAATTTGATTTGGTAATAAGTACGCTCATCCACGTATTGTGCTGATGATGTTGTTGGCTGCGGGGTAAGCCATTGCTGATTGTGTGCCGAATATTGGCCAATATGAACAAACTGATGCCCATCAATATTGGCATGAATGCCTATGATTTCAGACGCAGGTATGGTAGAAAAACGAATGTGAATATTGGTGTTAGGAAGTGCATAAGATAAAAGCGAGGCAGCTGAGGTCATGTAAGACTCCTGTTTTAGCTAGTTAAGGGCCGCAAGTAGGTAAATCGCCCGATAAAATATCTGCTGTGCAATGGATGCAAAAGCATTGGTATGAATATAATCAGTTTGTGTGTGGGCGTCAAATTTTTTCAGCAGCACCAAGCCAACATCAGCTTACCCATGCAAGATTGTTACTGCAAACATGGTTCAAAAATGATGCTATGGATTTGTTGGCAGTTCGCTATTGGTGAGGATAGATAAGGCTTCAGGCCTATTTTGAGAATAATAGATGAAGAAGAAGGCTATTCTGCCCATATGTTGTTTGTTAGAATAATCTAAATTCATCAGAAAGCAGGTTTGATTGTGATCCAAGTACAAAATATACAAGTTGATAACCAAAAGCCATTTGTTTTATTTGGTGGCATTAATGTTCTGGAATCTTTGGACAGCACTTTAGAAGCTTGCGAAGCGTATGTCAAAGTGACCAGCGAGCTGAATATTCCACTGGTGTTTAAAGCATCATTTGACAAGGCCAATCGCTCATCGATTCACTCTTATCGTGGTGTGGGCATGCAAGAGGGCATTGAGATTTTTGCCAAGGTTAAAGAAACATTTGGTGTGCCCGTGATTACCGATGTCCATGAAATTGAACAAGTCGTGCCTGTGGCGCAAGTGGCCGATGTTTTGCAATTGCCTGCTTTTTTGGCGCGTCAAACCGATTTGGTGGTGGCAATGGCCAAAACAGGAAAACCGATTAACGTCAAAAAACCCCAATTTTTAAGCCCATCGCAAATGGTCAATATTGTGGATAAGTTTAAAGAAGCAGGCAACGATCAGATTATGTTGTGTGAGCGCGGAAGCTGTTTTGGTTATGATAACTTGGTGGTTGATATGTTGGGTTTGGGCGTGATGAAGAAAGTCTCAAATAACGCACCGGTTATTTTTGATGTTACCCATGCTTTGCAACAACGCAACCCACTAGAACAAGCTTCCGGTGGCCGCCGTGAACAAGTATTGGATTTGGCTTTATCGGGTATGGCCACAGGTTTGGCAGGTTTGTTTTTAGAATCCCATCCCAATCCAGCACAAGCCAAATGTGACGGCCCCAGTGCGTTGCCTTTGGATTTGTTAAAACCATTTTTAGAGCGCGTTAAAGCCGTAGACGATGTGGTGAAGTCATTCGCACCACTTCAGATTGCCTAGATGCTGAGCAAGGGTAATCAAAGCGCAATAAAAAAGCCCATCGTGTGATGGGTTTTTTTATAAAATTCAATTAATCATTAGGCCTATTAAAGCTGTGCTCTAAAGACAATAGGCAAAAAAATAACCGCATATGCGGTTAAATTTTATGAATGGTGCCCAGGGACGGACTCGAACCGTCACACCTTGCGGCGGGGGATTTTGAGTCCCCTGCGTCTA
>JASLBZ010000039.1 GCA_030146285.1 Neisseriaceae bacterium
ATGGTTTGGGTTGATGGCTCATGGCATCATAAAAAACAGGCGTCACCACAAATCCTTGTTTTCGCAACAGCACAATCAAACCTTCTTTTCCATACAAATGCAACGTACCCACAGCCACAAAACTGGGTTTTTCCATTAACATCGTTGGTAAGACTTTCATCCAATTGTGATTGCGTTCTTGAATCAAAACACTTTTCATATAATCTTCAAAATAAGCCTTCACCTTTTTGGGGTAATGCTTTTGCAATGCTTGTTCACTTTTTTTCAAATACTGCAATAATGCCACGGGCTGATTGCTTTGGTATAGATGATGGATTTTTCTGGCAATTTTGGGTATATTGTTTTGCTCTGACAAGATGCCATCCACACTGTATACCCAATAATCCTCAGGCACTCTTTGCACATAAGCGATGGTCTCCATGACGCCTTCTAAGCTTGCCAATGGTTTCTTTTGCAAGCGCGCTTGCGCTATTAATTGGTTATCAACACCATAATTGGCGGAATATTCACTTGGAAAAATACCATAGTTCAGTGTCTCATTCACCAGCCACGGTGCCATTGTTGCCAATGGCATCACAATAGTATTGTTTTTGCTCAAAGCTTGTTCCACTTGGTTTAGCCGATCTGGCCCAAACACAGTCAAGGCATTTCCATTCAAAGCTTGATAATATTGAGCCAACAATCTCATGTTGGCATGGCTGCCATTTAAATCATAAATATTGGCTTCGAGAATCAGCTGCTCACTGCGTTTAAATGCTTGAGCAGCTTCTAACGGTAGCACATCACTTCTTTGTCCAAAATGCACTGTTCCCAACAAATACGAAGCGGCTTGCCCTACTTTTTCGACTTTCCAAAAAACCGTATTGGCTTCCGGCTTCTCAAAAGCCCAAACACTCCCCAAACTCCAATACATCAACATGAATACCAAAAACCGCATTACAACCGATTGCTTAATCATTTTTACCCTTTACTTGGCCACTTCTTTGACGCCATACACAACTTGAGTCTCACTTAACAACAATTCATTTGCCATGCCCTTTAGGAAAAAGCACGTCCGATACCAAAAAATACAAAGAAAACAACGATCAGTCCCACAACATAATGTCTGGTTTTCATATTGGCAAGATAGCGATTCATGGTGATTTTTATTTCCTGAGTGTTTGGTGTTGTATTGTATCCGAGAGGCCTTATATTAAGTAGCATTGGCAGTAAAATCATCAAAACACCACATTCTAGCAAGTGATGATTGATCAATATCTGGCTGACGACAGCCCACCCACAAAAAAACGATGGCCTACCAATACAATCCTTTTCTTATGGGTACTTGAAAACATCTTTAAAATCCCCATATTAATGTGACAAACGAATTATTCGTTTCTATTTCAAAACAGATCTCACCCTTTTAAAAAATAAATAATATTATTTTTCAATTAATTAAAAAAATAAGCAAAAAACAGTACTCAAACAACCTTGACTTTTTAAAAACAAACCATATATGTAATTTATACTTAACTAACATGGATAATTATAAAAATGAGATTTGATAAGTTAACCAGCAAATTCCAACAAGCACTTTCTGAAGCACAAAGCCTAGCACTGAGCACCGATAGCGGTTATTTAGAGGCTTTGCATGTTTTGAAAGTGTTATTAGACGACCAAAACAGTGGCTATAGCCAATTATTAGACAGCGCAGGCGTCAATAGCCGCGAAGTCGCAAACAATGTCAATCAAGCCGTTAAGAACCTACCCAAAGTGACAGGGACCAACGGTGAATTATTGCCCAGTCCAGAGCTACAAAAAGCACTTAATTTGATGGACAAAGCAGCTACCCAGCGTGGGGACAGTTATATTGCCAGCGAATTATTCTTAATCGCAGCCTTAGAAGCAAAAGAAAAATGTGCTGATATTTTGAAAAAAGCAGGCGCTACAGAAAAAAACATCAATCTTGCGATTGATTCCATCCGTGGAGGAGAACAAGTGAACGACGCTAACGCAGAAGACCAACGTGATGCTTTGAAAAAATACACTTTGGATTTAACTGAACGTGCCCGTGAAGGCAAAATTGACCCAGTGATTGGACGCGATGATGAAATTCGCCGTGCCATCCAAGTATTGCAACGCAGAACCAAAAACAACCCTGTCCTCATTGGTGAGCCAGGTGTGGGTAAAACGGCAATTGTTGAAGGCTTGGCACAGCGCATCGTTGATGGCGAAGTACCCGAGAGCTTACGCAACAAACGCTTATTGGTATTGGACTTAGCGGCTTTAATCGCCGGTGCCAAATACCGTGGTGAATTTGAGGAACGCTTAAAAGCGGTTTTAAATGACTTAGCCAAAGACGATGGCCAAACCATTATCTTTATTGATGAAATTCATACCTTGGTTGGCGCAGGTAAAGCCGACGGCGCAATGGATGCGGGCAATATGCTAAAACCAGCATTGGCTCGTGGTGAATTGCACTGTTTGGGTGCGACCACATTGGATGAGTATCGCCAATACATTGAAAAAGATGCCGCATTGGAGCGTCGCTTCCAAAAAGTGATGGTCAAAGAGCCTAGTGTGGAAGACACGATTGCCATTTTACGTGGTGTGAGCAATAAATTTGAGATTCACCACAATGTTGACATTACCGACCCTGCCATCGTTGCAGCGGCGGAGTTGTCAGCTCGTTATATTACGGACAGATTCTTACCAGACAAAGCCATTGACTTGATTGATGAAGCAGCTAGCTTAATCAAAATGGAACAAGAATCAATGCCTGAGAGCATGGACAAGATTTCACGTCGTTTGATTCAATTGAAAATTGAGCGTGAAGCCTTGAAAAAAGAAAGTGACGATGCCAGTAAAAAACGCTTGGAATTGATTCAAGCAGACATTGATTCTGAAGAAAAAGCATTTGCTGACTTAGAAGATGTTTGGAAAGCAGAAAAAGCATTGGCACAAGGCAGCACAGGCATCAAAGAAGAAATTGACCGCTTGCGCTTTCAAATGGCAGCCTTACAACGTGAAGGCAAATGGGAAGAGCTAGCACAATTGCAATACGGTTTATTGCCTGAATTGGAAACCAAGTTAAAGCAAGCCGAAGCAGCCAGCGCAGGCAAAGATGAACAAAACACCTTGCTTCGCACCAAAGTGACTGCCGATGAAATCGCTTTGATTGTTAGCCGCATGACAGGCATACCTGTTGCCAAAATGATGGAAGGCGAGCGTGAAAAACTCTTGCAAATGGAAAGTGTTTTGCATGAAAAAGTGGTTGGACAAGCTGAAGCTGTAACAGCCGTATCCAATGCAATTCGCCGCTCACGTTCAGGCTTATCCGACCCGAACAAACCTTATGGTAGCTTCCTGTTTTTAGGTCCTACTGGTGTGGGCAAAACCGAACTTTGCAAAACCTTGGCACAGTTCTTGTTTGACAGCCCAGATCATTTGATTCGCATTGACATGTCAGAGTACATGGAAAAACATTCAGTTGCTCGCCTCATCGGTGCGCCTCCTGGTTATGTTGGCTATGAAGAAGGTGGTTTTTTAACCGAGCAAGTGCGCCGTAAACCATATAGCGTGATTTTGTTAGATGAAGTGGAAAAAGCACACCCCGATGTATTTAACATCTTATTGCAAGTATTGGATGATGGTCGCCTAACCGACGGTCAAGGTCGCGTGGTAGACTTTAAAAACACCGTGATTGTAATGACATCGAATATTGGTAGCCAACACATTCAAGACTTAGGTGCGGCTAGCGATTACGCGACCATCAAAGATGCGGTAATGCAAGACGTGAAGAGTTATTTCCGTCCTGAATTGATTAACCGTATTGATGAAATCGTGGTTTTCCATGGTTTGAACCAAGAAAGCATTCGCAATATTGCGAAGATTCAATTACAAAGCTTGGCCAAACGTTTGGAAAAAATGGACTTGCATTTGCATGTTGATGATGCTGCTTTGGATGTCTTGGCACAAGTGGGCTTTGACCCTGTTTATGGTGCACGACCACTTAAACGCGCCATCCAAGCTGAATTGGAAAATCCATTGGCTCAGGCTTTGTTAGCAGGCAAATACCAACCTGAAGAAACCATTAACGTGGTTGCCAAAGAAGGTAAACTGCTGTTTGTTTAAACCCATTAATCATCAAAAGGCTTCTGTTGAACAGAAGCCTTTTTTGGTGCTTATACATATGACAGGCTGCCTGAGATAACTTACCTATCAATCAATGGCTTTTAATCACAAGCCAGCCATTGCTTCATCTTGGTTCTGGCTTCTTGAAAAGAAGCATTTGACGATGCATGGGCAACATCCTCTACAAAAATAAACTCTTGTGTGAGGCTACTGAGCGCTGCCAATTTTTTCTTGCAAGTATCTTGAAAATGGGTCTGTTCAAGCACATTGGCAAAAACAGGATGACCAATAAAAAAGTATACCGGCACTAACGAGCACAAGCCTAAATTGTGTAAAGCCAAGAAAACATAGTCTGAAACAGTCGATTCCAGACACAATAAACCAACAAACACATAATCTGCTTTGATGTCTGTCTTT
>JASLBZ010000047.1 GCA_030146285.1 Neisseriaceae bacterium
TCGGTAGACGATGCAAAAGGCACATACACGCCCAAACCCACGGTAATCTTGTCATTGACTTTATGAGAAGCATAAACGTGTGGCACTGGCGTGATGTCATCGGTAATTTTGCCTGATGTTGAGCCTTGGATGACGTTTTGAGTGCCAGTTTGAGTATCCTTAGCATACCAACCTTGAGCCTCACGGTATTTCACATTGGCGGCAACCAAGTTCATGACACCTGTAATTTGAGTGCCTTCTAAATAGGTTAAGCCTGCTGGGTTATAAAAAATGGTACCGGCATCAGCAGCTTCAGCACCCGATGAGTTCGCTGTGCTTTGTGCGCTGGTCGATTGCGTACCGAAATGGTAGCCAGAGGCCATGGCAGCTTGGGCTGTAAATGCAGCCATCACTGCAAAAGCCGTATATTTTAAAGACGTTATTGGTTGGGGTAGCATAAATATTTCTCCATAATTAAGTAGACACGACCACTTATTAATAAAACCATAAAAATTTAGTCGCTTGATATTTAACACTGCCTGAAAACCAAGCAGTGTTAAATAGAGCGAATACTTTACAAGTTTATTACGCCTTGGCTTGTTGCCAAAGTCTTTTTTTAATATTTATTCTAAAAAATAGCTGTCATTTGGCAATTATCGAAATAATATACTCAAACATACTGCCCAATACTAATATTAATGCTTTAATAATCTGGATCTCAAACAAGCTGTCATGCTTAGAAAATGTGTCTATTTAACAAATTTTCATCGTATTGACTTAGTTTCATGTCAAAATCATCTACCATAATGACATCACGCTTTAACTGGCGAGCACGAGAGACCAAATCAAACTCTTCTTGGGTAATCACTGCGGTATCCAAAGCTTCTTGCAATTGTGTTGCAGGTGAAACAGCTTGGAACTCATCTGCACGCACAAGCTTGCGCAATTTTTTCTCAATCGGCTCAGCTGCAATCACCGCTTGATGTGCATAACTTAAAACACCCACTGGATCGGCTTCTTCTTTAGAAACATAAATCCCTTTGGTTAAACGTTTTAAATTGTCATCGCCTTTCATGGCATTGTTTGCAACTTGGGTACCCAATTTGTCACTGGGCGCATGAATCGCATGACCAAATGGCATGGTGACAATGCGCAAAACCCAGGCCAATGGACGATTAGGCAAGTTTTTCAAGACGCCATCCATAGCCGTTTGTGCATCAAATAAAGCCTGTTCAACCGAATATTTCATAATCGCGATATCCGCTTCTTGGCAACCTTCTTTTTCAAAACGCTTCAATACCGCGCTGGCAATAAACAATTGCGATACCACATCACCAAGACGAGCTGACAATTTTTCTCGGAATTTCAGTGAACCACCCAAACTTAACATGCTCATGTCAACCAATACTGCATAGTTTGCAGCCAAACGGGTCATGCGGCGGTAGTATGGTGCTGTCACGCCTGATTTAGGGCTGCTGGTAAAGCGGCCATTGGTCAAACCTAACCAGAAACTGCGTACAAAATTGGTAATAATAAAGTGAGTATGGCCTGAGAATGCCGCATCAAAAGCCTGCGAATCATTGTCCATGGCTGCATTCATTTCTTTTAATACATACGGATGACAGCGAATAGCGCCTTGTCCAAAGATCATCATGCTGCGGGTTAAGATATTGGCACCTTCCACCGTAATCGCAATCGGTACTGCTTGGTAGGCATTGGCCAAATAGTTTCTCGGGCCCAAAACCACTGTGCGACCACCATGAATATCCATGGCATCATTTAAAGTTTTGCGCATTCTTTCAGTATTGTGGTATTTCAAAATGGCTGAAATCACACTTGGTTTTTGTCCAATATCCAAAGCCGTCAATGCCAAATCTTGTGATGCTTCCATTTGGTAGGTATTGGCAAGAACTCGAGCCAGTGCTTCATCCACACCTTCAAAGCGGCCAATCGGCAAACCAAACTGATCTCGAATACGAGCATACAAACTGGTCGTGTATGAAGCAATCTTACCGGCCGCAACAGAGTTCGCAGGCAAAGAAATACAACGGCCTACTGACAAACATTCAACCAGCATCTGCCAGCCTTTACCAGCATAATCCAAACCACCAATAATCCAATCCAAAGGAATAAAGACATCTTTACCCCAAGTTGGACCATTCATAAATGTACTGCCTGATGGATAATGGCGGCGGCCAATTTGGACACCTTCGTACTGGGTTGGTACCAATGCACATGTAATACCAATGTCTTTTTTATCGCCAATCAAACCATCTGGGTCATACATTTTAAATGCCAATCCCAAAACGGTTGCCACTGGTGCCAACGTAATCCAGCGTTTTTCCCACGACACACGAATACCCAAAACATCTTTGTGTTCTTCACCTGTAATCGGGTCTTTGTAATCGCCTTTGCACACGATACCAAAATCAGGAATCGCGCCTGCATCAGAACCAGCATGCGGACTGGTTAAGGCGAAACAAGGAATTTCAATGCCTTTTGCCAATCGTGGCAAATAATAATCTTTTTGTGCTTCTGTACCATAATGCTGTAACAGCTCACCAGGGCCCAAAGAGTTAGGAACCATCACCGTCACACCAGCAGTACCTGAACGAGAAGCCACTTTCATCACCACTTTGGCATGAGCGTAGTTTGAAAACTCTAGGCCACCATATTGCTTCTTGATAATCATGCCCAAGAAACCTTGGTCTTTAATAAACTGCCATGCTTCTGGTGGTAAGTCCATATCTTCATGAATGATTTTCCATTCATTTAACATGGCACACAGCTCTTCAACCGGTCCATCAATAAATGCTTTTTCTTCTTCAGTCAATTGTGGATTGGGGAAGTTCAATAAATTTTGAAAATTGGGCTTACCTGAAAACAATTCACCATCCCACCAAACCGTACCTGCATCCAAAGCTTCTTGTTCTGTTTCTGACAATGCTGGGGTTACTTTTTTAAAGATACTGAAAATCTTATTGGTCAGCAGTGTTTGGCGTATGCTTGGCACACAACAAACAATTGCAATAATAACAACTGGCAATGCCCACCAATATGCCCCCCCCATCGCCACACCGACTAAAGCGGCAATCGCCATAATCCAACCGTTGGTTCTAAAATAAGCGGCAATACCAGCTAACATCAGCAATAATATTAAACTTAACATCTGAATCTCTCCTCGTTAAACAAACAATGCTCACTGAGCTGTGGCTGGGGCATTCAGCCCTGCAACAACAAATGGCACCACAAACTTCATCACCTCAGTGGGTTCTTTCGCACTGACCCACTCTCTGTGTGCTAAAGCTTTTAAAACATCGTTACCTGCAAAAGCATTAAAAATCGTACTGATTGCCAAGTGCATGCGCCAGCGGACTTCTTCTTTACGAAGATGCGGCAAAACCCGCTGAAAAACGACTAAAAACCGCTGTACAAAATCATCGTATTCTTTGGCCAACTGCTCACGAAAAACCCGATACTCGTCCAACATTAAACGTGATACCAAGCGTGTCACCAACACAGCTTCGCGTTGATTTTGCTGTGCATACAACACACTTGAACTTGCCAAAGAATTGACCAAATCCTCAGTTTGTAAGGCTTTGGACTGTGCTACAACATCTATCTGATTCAATACCATGTTCACATAAGGCAAAATTCGACGGTTTAAAACAGCCAAAAACAATGCTTCTTTTGATCCAAAGTGGTAATGCACGGCTGCGACATTCACTTCTGCATCTCGCGTAATTTGGCGCAATGAGCTTGCAAAAAAACCATGTATCGCAAAAGACTCTTCTGCGACATACAGTATTTTCTCAAGGGTAAGCTGTTCATTTTGACTCATATGACCCACTTTCAAACAAGTGTTTTAAACATACGTTTTAATAAATTCCATGTCAATAATGTTTTTAGTGCAACTACCCTATATTTTAAAAATTAATGCCATTATTTCAATCATAAAGCACAGCCTCCTGCGCTAAGCTCACCTGAAGCCCAGCCCCAGATAGCCTGACAATGGCAGCCTGAAATTGACTTTCATTTTGCCCAATCTTAGCCAAAAACAAAGCAGCAATTCAGTTGTTTTAAACTCACTTAAAGCTTAAACTGCTGTCTTTTGACTCAGTCACTTTTAACAGGATATTCATGCGTACATGGTTTGCTAGCCTACCCATTTGGATTATCATCGCTGACTTGTGGTTTAGTGTGATCGTTAACATCACTCAAAGCCTAGACAAACATCCCGCTCACAATAGCAGCGCTGGCAATTTACCCATTGTCCCTGAGTTTGCTTTTAACTGGCTGCAAGTGGCAGTAAATGGTGCAATGGCGATTGTATTAAGCCTGACTTTATTGCTGCTGATTCGACTTTATCGCCAAGTACAAAATAAGCAAACCATTCATTGGAATGGCTTGAGCGTGATGAGTATTTTATTGAGTTTGATTTTTAGTCTGCCGGCTTGTTATGGGCTTATCATGCAAATATGGCATTTATTTGGCTCAGGTCAGCTTGGTATTTCATTTGCCAACCTTCGCTATCTTGTGATTGCGCTTTTGTTACCCTACCCTGCTTTTATTGCCATTTTAATCATTTGTCACGGCATTAAAAACAAACTCATGAAGACAGAAACAAATTAATTGAGCAATAAAAAAAAGCTGCTTTTCAAAATGAAAAGCAGCTTTTTTGATGTCTTTTTTAAATCAATCTTGCTAAGGTAATTCGATCTAAATCAGCATAATCTTGCAATGTCGCAATCTCACACCAACAAGCCTGATCTGCAAAATATGCCCGTGTTGCTATGCCTTGATTGAAACCATGTTCTATTAATAGATAACCACCCGATAAAAGATACTCTGGTGCGCCATCAATAATCTGGCGAATCGCACTTAAACCATCTGCAAAATCGGTTAGCGCCCCTTGTGGCTCAAAGCGCAAATCACCTTGTGACAAATGCACATCATCGGCTTCTATATAAGGTGGATTTGATACCAACACATCCACTTTTTCAACAATACTGGGGCTAACTTCATACCAACTGCCTTGATGAAAAGATACGGATGCTGCCCATGTTATAGCATTGTCTTGGGCAACTTGTAGCGCATCTGCGCTGATATCCGATGCGTGAACACGTAGTTTGGTATTTTCCAAAGCCAAAGTGCACGCAATCGCACCGCTACCGGTGCCCAAATCCCAAACAATGGGCGCTGTTTTCTCAGGCAGCCTTAACAAAACAGCCTCAACCAACAATTCCGTTTCTGGTCGAGGAATCAAAACATGCTCGTTCACCCGAAAATCTCGTCCATAAAACTCTCGCACACCCAATAAATATGCCATGGGCTGTCCATCATGTCGTTGCTGGCTCAAACCATCAAGCATGTGTAAATCATCTGGCGCAATGGCTTGTGAACCTCGAGTAATCAATTGGGCATGGGTCATTTTCAGAACATGTTGCAGCAACATACGCCCTTCTAATCGAGGCAAGCCACTCTGACGCAACCACATATCAATAGTCATGTATTCTACTTTTAATGAATTAAGAAGATGCTTGCTAAGCCTAAGAAGATAAAAAAGCCACCAGAGTCCGTTGCAGCCGTAATCAAAACGCTACTGCCCACAGCGGGATCTCGACCAAATCGATGCATTAACGTTGGGATCATCACCCCCATGGTCGCGGCCAATACCAAGTTTAGCGTCATGGCAGTCACCATCACCACACCTAAGCCAATATCATCGTAAAGCAAATAAGCAACAACGCCCATCACAGAGCCCCACAAAATACCGTTCAAAAAGGCAACACCCAATTCTTTTCGCAGCAGCCGTCCTGAATGTGAAAAACTCATTTGCCCCATCGCCATCGCCCTGACAATCATGGTAATGGTTTGATTGCCTGAGTTGCCACCAATACCAGCCACAATCGGCATTAAGGCTGCCAAAGCAACAATTTTCTCAATAGAACCTTCAAAAGCACCAATGACTCGACTTGCCACAAAAGCCGTACACAAATTAATGGCCAGCCACATCCAACGGTTTTTGACCGAATCGGCAACAGAAGCAAATAAATCCTCTTCTTCTTTCAAACCCGCCATATTCAGCATGTCTGATTCAGAATCTTCACGCAAAACGTCCATCATCTCATCGACGGTAATGCGGCCAACCAATTTTTTATTGGCATCCACAACAGGTGCGGTAATCAAGTCATACCGCTCAAAAGCCTGAGCAGCTTCAACCACATCATCGTCAGGTCGAAACTTAACAATGTTCTTGGCCATAATATCACCGACCACCATGGAAGGGTCTACCACCAACAGCTTGCGAATGTGCAAAATACCTTTGAGAACATCATCATCATCGACAACAAAAATTTTGTCAGTTTGCTCTGGTAAACTTTCAAAGCGGCGCAAGTATCGCAATACCACTTCACAAGTCACATCAGCTCGAATATTCACCAGTTCAAAGTCCATAT
>JASLBZ010000049.1 GCA_030146285.1 Neisseriaceae bacterium
CCGCTTGAATGTGAGCGATTACAAGGCTTTCCTGATAATCATACATTGGTGCTATACAAAGGAAAGCCAGCAACGGATTCTCCACGGTACAAAGCTTGTGGCAACAGCATGGCAGTGCCGGTTATGAAATGGATTGGTCAACAAATATTAGATTGTATTTATAAGGAATAGCAATGAAATTAAAATTGCCTAATTAATCATACACCAATCCAAATAGAATCGGGTGGTTATACATTTTCTTTTGAAATTTTAAAATATTAAGGTCAAAAAATTAACCTTAATCCGGAGATATAAAATGAACAAATATATTAATGCTGATGAGTGTGCTGAGATACTTGGTATACAAAAACAAACTTTCTTACGACTACATGCAACCCGTGCTGATTTTCCTGAGCGAATCACCATCACAAAAAAACGGTTTTTTTGGATTCGTCAGGAATTTGATAAGTGGATTTGCAAACAGCAAGAAAAAACAGGACGAGTAAAATCAATCGAGCAGACTCGCCAAGCTACCAATGTCAGGGGCGTAATAGATGTTCTGTAGGATTCGAATATCTTTGTGTCCACTAATTTTGGCCAAGTCCATCACCCCTACTTTAGAAGCCATTCGAGATAGCGCCTCACGGCGCAAGTCATGAAAATGCAAGTCGTGAATCCCCATGCTATCTCGGGCTCTTCTAAAAATTGTGTCTCTGGTTGCATCGTCAACCACAAAAACAGAATCCTTATCAAGTCCTCTTACTGAATCTAGTAAGGCCAATGCCTTCTTTGATAGCGGCACATCACGGGGTGAGCCATTTTTAGTTATACTTAAATGAGCGACGCGTCTATTTACATCAATATCACACCAAGATAGGCCGCAAATCTCACCGGAACGCATAGCTGTTTCAATTGCAAACAGGACAATAACACCAATCCTTGCTGAAATTGCAGTAGGTTTATCACCATACTCATAACCAAGTGCCAAACAAATATCAGTTATCTCCTTTTCAGATGGCCTCCTGCTTCTAGCTTTCGATATTTTGGGTCGGGTAATTTTTAATACTGGATTGTCCGTCAATAGTCCCCACTCTTTCATGGCAATATTGCATACAGCCGACATTGTTTCTAACTCACGTCGTACCGAATCGGCTGAGACTTCTTTTAGTCGATTATCCCGCCAAGTGGCAAAGTTTTTTGCAAACAAATCCTGTACAATCACTTTTGCAATATCTGACTTGATAATTCGATTAATGCGATAGGTTTCAGATCGAGAGCCACGTTTGTTTGGTGTAACTTCAGATACATATCTTTGTAGTAAATCACCAAAAACAATGTTCCGAGCAGCATTGCCCTGAGCGCCATCATTAATCAAAGACTCTGTTTTTGTTGCCCACGACTTTGCATCAGCATGCCTGCTGAACGTTTTCGTTCGTGTAATACCTTTCAAGCGCACCCTAGCACGGTATTTGCCATTAATCACATCAATTGTCGCCATTTTCTTTACCAGTTCTTGTACCAAATCAGTACCACGCAGCATACAATAATAAATATACAAATGCAGTCAGAATTGGTAAATAATAAAAACAAGCATTTGAAAGATATATAATATATTCACAAATGCACCAACATGATTTATTGTACATTATATCAAAGATGTACTCTTTCCGCACCAAGATACATGTGTAAATCAAAGCATTATTCAGATTTACACCAAACAAAAAACCATACTTTATAGTATGGTTTTTTGCATTTCCCACCCTAAAAATACTTATTGATTCTTTTGAACGCTTTTACTGTGACTTCTCAACCTCAAAGAAACCAAATATCTACAGTTGCGCAACAATCAATTGTCACGTTCATTTTCAATAAAAAAACACCACTTAAATAAAGTGGTGTTCTTACTTGGCATTTCATGCAATCTACTTCATCCCAATACAAATGGCTGTTAACGGCTTGCTTTACGACGCTGACGGCTTCTAAATAAGCGGTAGCCAAGGTAGATAAAACCTACTCCCAAAACAGCAAAGACACCCATTTGAAACTGATGGACTTTTTCCATTAACCAATCGATATTCTCTGCACCGTAGGAGCCCAGATAAATCCAGATGGGAACGGAAATCGCGGCAGCAAAGCCATCCATTAAGAAAAACTGCAAGGGTGAAACTTTTCGACTGATGCCTGCACTGATGTAAATAGGTGTACGCAAACCCGGTAAAAAACGAGCAATAAACAAAACCCAATTGCCGTATTTTTCAAATTTCTCTTGTACTTGAGCATAGCGTTTAGGCGTCATCACACGAGCAACAAGGCGAAAGCGCAATATTTTATGGCCATAAATACGGCCTGCAAAATACATCAAGCCATCACCAAACAAAACACCGGCCATGCCAACCAAAACCATGGTATGCACATTAGCGTGTCCTGTTCCTGCAATCACACCACCTGTAACCAAGGTGATGTCTTCTGGAATGGGAATACCCAAACCACAAGCCACCAATACCAAAAATACAGCAAGATAGCCATAATCAGTAAAAAAGACTTCAAGCCAAGTAAATAAATCCATTATTGCTTCTTTCTAGCAAGCACAATCAGTGCAAGCGTGATATCAACAGTTACTTTGAATCGCTGATGAAATTAAATGCGCGTATTTATCAGCCAAGTTTTTATCTTGTGCTTCAACCATGACGCGTACTACGGGCTCTGTTCCAGATGGGCGCAAAACAACACGCCCAATACCTTCTAAGGCAGTTTCAGCAGCAATCAGAGCTTCTTTTGAAGCTTCTTGCCATGGTTGATTCTTTTGAATGCGAACGTTAATCATGGTTTGCGGAAATGGGTGCCAATCTTTAGCAACATCTTCCAAACCTTGCTCTAGGGTTAACAGGCTTGATAACACTTGCAATGCAGAAATAATACCATCACCAGTATTGTGCTTATCCAAACACAATACATGTCCAGATGCTTCACCACCAATTTGCCATTGATTTTTCTGCAGCAACTCAAGAACGTAGCGGTCCCCTACTTTTGCTCGCGCAAATGGAATGCCCATCTTTTGCAGCGCAAGCTCCATGCCCATATTGGTCATAACCGTACCAACAACACCACCAACCAATGAACCTTTTTTTAAGGCCGCCTTGGCAATAATGTAGATTAAGGCGTCACCATCGTAAACATTGCCTTCGCTATCGACCATCATCAATCTATCGCCATCACCATCCAAGGCAATACCAAAATCTGCATCATTTTGTAATACGGCAGCCTGTAAAGTGCGAGTATGGGTTGCACCAACTTTATGATTAATATTGTAGCCAGTAGGTTCATCACCAATGCTAATCACTTTGGCGCCTAGCTCATGAAATACTTTAGGTGCCACATGGTATGCAGCACCATGCGCAGTATCCACAACAATGGTCAAACCACGCAGATTCAAATGATTCGGAAATGTACTTTTGCAAAATTCAATATAGCGGTCCACTGCGCCATTGATGCGTCTGGCTCGACCCAATTGATCAGAATGCATGGTTTCAATGGGCTCGTCTAATTGCGCTTCGATTTCCATTTCCAAAGCATCAGACAACTTAACACCGCCTTCGGCAAAAAATTTAATGCCATTGTCCGAATAAACATTGTGTGAAGCTGAAATCATCACGCCAGCAGAAGCTCGCAATGCTCGGGTTAAGTAAGCAACACCAGGCGTTGGCAAGGGACCTGTTTGCATGACATCCACACCGGCGGCAGTAAAGCCTGCTACCAATGCAGCCTCAAGCATATAGCCTGAGATGCGGGTATCTTTACCAATCAGAACCGATGGTCTGGTATCGGCATCGTGAGAAATAAGGACTTTGCCGGCAGCATAACCTAGCTTCAATACAAACTCAGGTGTTATCGGATATTGACCTACTTCACCGCGTACGCCATCGGTACCAAAATATTTGCGTGCCATCCTCTATTTCCATTCTTGAATACTGATTGTAAGTCCAATATTTTACTATCAACCCGAGTCCATGTCTTGCCATGCAACAAGATTAATCAACAATATTAGAAAAAAGTCCCAAAGCTTGCCATACTTGCACCGCTTGCTTGGTTTCTTTAACATCATGCACCCGAACAATCTGTGCACCACGAGCAATGGACGCCAAAGCAGCTGCCACACTCGCACCAACACGTTCACTGGCAATCAATTCTCCTGTTATTTCGCCAAGCATGCGTTTGCGCGATACACCTATTAGCCATGGCAAATCACTCTTTTGCATCAGCTTGTCCAAATGCAGCATCAATTGTGAGTTGTGCTCAATCGTTTTCCCAAAGCCAAAACCAGGGTCCAATACAATACGGCCCTTGGCAATACCAGCATCAAAACACTCTTGGCTGCGAGCAATTAAGAATCCCAAAACCTCATTCAAAACATCTTGGTAATTGGGTTGGTTTTGCATAGACTCAGGCAAACCTTGCATGTGCATCAAACAAATACCAATATCAGAATGCGCTGACAACAAATCAACTGCACCAACATCGCTTAAGGCTGCCACATCATTGATGCCATCAGCCAACCCTTTGTCTAAGGCTCTTTTCATTACGATGGTATGGCGAGTATCCAGCGTGATGGGCACATGCCATTTTTGCAATTCAGTTAATATGGGCTCAACCCGAGCCCACTCCTCTTCAACACCAACCGCCATACTGCCTGGGCGAGTAGACTCACCACCAACATCCAAAAAATCTGCACCGTCAATTAACAGTTGCTTGGCATGATTTAAACTATTCTGAATGCTACTGGAGTATGCTCCACCATCTGAAAAAGAGTCTGGCGTGACATTCACAATACCCATGACCTTAGGTTCACTTAAATCCACTAAAAAGCGCCCACATTGCCACTCAAATTTCATTGTATTTTTTCCATAAAAAACGGCAGCCGAGGCTGCCGTTGTTAACTTTTATTGATTAAGATTTATCAGATGGTTTTTCATCTTTTTTATCTTGCTCTGCTGATTTGGCTTCCTCAACCACATCTGTTTTTGTTTCTTCAGAAGAATTTTTGTCTTTGTCTTCAGCAAAATGCAGTTCTTTTTCTGCTTTTTCTGCTTCAACCTTAACTTTTTCTTCTAATTTTTCAATCACATCCGAAGGTGGTAATTCACCATTTAGCATTTTTTCTTTTGCTTCAGCTTCTTTTTGACGCTCTGCTTCTTCTTTGGCCAATTGCTCCTCAGATTTCACGTTATAGCTATAATCTTTTGGTGGACTTGGCTGCTGACCTTGCATAATTTCTTTCACTTGGTCAGCATCAATGGTCTCCCAATCAAGCAATGCCGTTGCCATGGTGTGCATTTTATCGCGCTGCTCATCTAGCAATTTGTAAGCCACATTGTATTGCTCATCAATAATACGGCGAACTTCGGCATCAACTGCTTGCATGGTGGCTTCAGAAATATTCTTGGTGTTCGTTACTGAACGACCTAAGAACACTTCGCCTTCATTTTCAGCATAAACCATAGGGCCCATTTTGCTTGACATACCATAACGCGTCACCATATCTCGAGCAATGCTGGTTGCACGTTCAAAGTCATTTGATGCACCAGTTGAAACACGTCCGATAAAGATATCTTCAGCAATACGACCACCAAACAAGATTGAAATCTGGTTCAGCATTTGGTCTTGGTACATGCTAATGCGATCTCGCTCAGGCAACTGCCAAGTCAAACCCAGAGCACGGCCACGAGGCATAATTGTTACTTTGTGTACAGGGTCTGTATAGGGCAATGAACTTGCTACAATCGCATGGCCTGATTCATGGTAAGCCGTTGCTTTGCGCTCATCTTCATGCATGATCATTGATTTACGCTCAGGACCCATGTAAATCTTGTCCTTGGCATCCTCAAAGTCACTTTGATCGACTTTCATTTTATTGCGTCGAGCAGCAAACAAAGCAGCTTCATTCACCAAGTTTGCCAAATCAGCACCACTAAAACCAGGTGTACCACGAGCCAATGAAGTCAAATCAATCGAACTATCCAAAGGCACTTTTTTCGAGTGTACTTTTAAGATTTGCTCACGACCACGAATATCAGGCAATGACACCACAACTTGACGGTCAAAACGACCTGGTCTTTGCAAGGCTGGATCCAATACGTCAGGGCGGTTGGTTGCAGCAATCACGATGACCGTAGTATTGCTCTCAAAACCATCCATCTCAACCAATAATTGGTTTAATGTTTGCTCGCGTTCATCATTACCACCACCAAGACCTGCGCCACGTTGGCGACCAACGGCATCAATCTCATCGATAAAGATAATACATGGTGCATTTTTCTTCGCTTGTTCAAACATATCACGAACACGAGAAGCACCTACACCCACAAACATTTCAACGAAGTCAGAACCTGAAATACTGAAGAACGGCACTTGTGCTTCGCCTGCAATGGCTTTTGCTAGTAAGGTTTTACCGGTACCAGGACTACCTGCTAATAAGATACCGCGTGGCACACGTCCACCCAAGCTTTGATAGCGAGACGGTGCTTTCAAATAATCCACAACCTCTTGAACTTCTTCTTTGGCTTCATCGCAACCTGCAACATCGGCAAAAGTAACTTTATTGGTGTCTTTGTCCAATAATTTCGCACGACTCTTACCAAAAGAGAATGCGCCGCCCTTTCCACCGCCACCGCCGCCTTGCATTTGACGCATGAAGTAAATCCACACGGCAATCAGCAATAGAATCGGTAACATGCTAATTAAGATGCTGCCAAGAACACTCGGTTTTTCTTCTGGAGTGACTTTAACAACGACATCATTATCAATCAAGGTTGTAATCAGGTTGTCACCAAAAGGTGCATTAACCGTAAATTCAGACTTATCTGCACGGGCACCTTTAATCACGTAACCATTTATCACGGAACCTTCAACGTTCACATTTTTCACTTCACCAGATTTCACTTGGCTTAGGAACTGCGAATAGTCGATTTGTTTTTTGTCGTCTTTTGAACCTTGTAAAGCATTGAAGGATGCCATCAAGATGACAGCCAATACAAGCCAAACTAATATATTTTTAACGGTACTACCCACAGATTCAGGCTCCCATTTTTGGAATAAATAATTGAATTAAATTGCAAACCATTGCCATGCTATTGTTAAAGTTTGTTTTTGCCTAACAAGTATAGCTCAGTTGAGCGATCTCGTGAGGCTTTCGGCTTGCGAACCAACACTTGAGAAAAATGTTGTCGCATTGCTTCCACATACTCTTGGTAGCCTGAACCTTGGAACACTTTAATTAAGAAATGTCCGCTTGGCTTTAAATTTTCCACCGCAAAATCCAAAGCCAACTCCGCCAAATAAAAACTTCGTGCTTGGTCAGTTACGGCGTTTCCAGACATATTTGGGGCGATATCCGATATTACAAGGTCTAAGGGTCGATTTTCTAATAAATTTTCGAATTTTTTTAAGACATCTTCTTCTCGAAAATCACCTTGAATGAAATCAACGCCCACAACAGGGTCCATTGGTAAAATATCCAAGGCAAAAACCTTACCACTGTTGCCAATGGCTTTGGCAGCCACTTGCGACCAACTGCCTGGTGCGCTGCCTAAGTCGGCCACAACAATACCGGGTTTTAATAAGTGGTCTTTTTCGTTAATTTCAAGAAGCTTGTACGCAGCACGCGCACGATAGCCATCTTTTTTCGCCAAAGACACATAGTGGTCGTTCACGTGTTCGCAAAGCCATGCTTTTGAAGATTTTGAACGTACAGCCATTTACAATAATCTTTCTATATTTAAACAACACATTAAGGATTAGAAAACATTCTTTAAATCAAATTTGACACGAAAGTCATAAAGTTCAGTACAATCTTGCCTTTAGAATTAAAAAAATGTTTTATAATCATCATGAATGAAAAACTTAGTACCAAAGACATCCAAGCCTTGAAACAACAAGCACATCACCTTGACCCAGTTGTTATGATTGGTCAACATGGTTTAACCGAAGCTGTGATTAAAGAGGCTGATGCCACTTTAACAGCTCACGAATTGATTAAAATTCGTGTATTGGGTGATGATCGTGAAGAACGTGTCCAAATGGCCAATACTTTATGTGAACAATTGAATGCTTTATTGGTTCAACACATTGGTAAACTATTGGTTCTTTACCGCAAAAATGAAGACAAATAAAACTTCATTAATATAAAAAAGGCAGCTTATGCTGCCTTTTTTGTTGCTTGCTCAATAACGACGACCCAATTGCAATTGCGTTACCATCACAAACAATACCAGCCCCAAAATACTGACCAGCAAATAAATGCTGCTTGAGATACCATGCCATACACCAAAATTATTGCTAAGCAATAAGGCAAGCCAATGTGACTGCCCTGTTTTTAATGCCACAATAACAGGCGTTACCAGCCATTCATTGATTGCAATCAAAAACAAAACAAACAAAGCCAATCTGGTTTTGTTGTTCTTTAGGAAAAGTCGGTTATAAACGTATTTTAAATTCAGAACCAAAGCCAATAAGGCGACAACACCCAAATAAGACACCAAATGAAAAATTTGTCCCGCAATATCGCCTGCTTGGATTTTGGGTAAAGTATTGAACAAAACAGGTGCAACAAGATAACCACTGCTTAATTGTGTGCCTAGCCAAATGGCCAGTAACAATGCTGTTATTTTTTGCCCCATGTTTTGCCCTTAAAGCGAATCAGTATAGCTTGAATAATACCGCAATTGTATTATTTATTAAATGTACTGCACATCAATAATTTCATACTCTTTCACGCCACCGGGTGCTTGCACTTCAGCAACATCGCCTGCTTCTTTACCGATTAAAGCCCGAGCAATCGGAGAAGACACTGAAACTTTACTTTGCTTGATGTCTGCTTCATCTTCACCTACGATTTGGTAGATAACCTCTCTTTCAGTGGCACATTCTTCCAGCGTCACGGTCGCACCAAAGACAACACGGCCTTCAGCATTCAGCTCTGCAGGGTTCACCACTTGAGCCAAAGACAATTTTCCTTCAAGCTCAGCAATGCGACCTTCAATAAAGCCTTGTCTCTCTTTTGCAGCTTCATACTCTGCATTTTCAGACAAATCACCGTGTGAGCGAGCTTCTGCAATCGCCTCAATGACCGAAGGGCGTGCCACGCTTTTTAGCTGCTGCAATTCGTCTTTCAATAATCCAGCGCCACGAACGGTTAAAGGGATTTTTTGCATTATTACTCTCCAAAGCAGTGGTTCTTCTGGCCACTGACAATAAAAAAGGCAAGCCGCCAACTAATGGCGGCTTGCTGACATTGAATTTTACCTGCTTATTCTTACGCATTTTTGAAAAATAATCAACTGTGTTTTGAAATCTTTAATGCCAAACAATTATAGTTCAATTGAAGATTCGTCCAATAACTGCACCAAATCCTTTTTTATCTGATGACAACAAAATCGCAATGATTGCTTCGGCTGTTTTCATAAAATCAACACCGTTTTTTTGGTAAACGCTCTGGCTTACACCTTGCTTTGTCATCGACAAGCCCTCGGCTCCCCTCAATACCCCATAACAACACCAGCACGCTTCTTCTTTGAAAGGCAATGAACATCAGCTTTAAAGCTGATGTTCATTGAAAATAAAATGCTTATTGGCCTCACCCAGCTACCCAAAACAGCAAAACAATTGCCTACAAGGCTGACGCTTTTAATGGTTTGGGTTGATGGCTCATGGCATCATAAAAAACAGGCGTCACCACAAATCCTTGTTTTCGCAA
>JASLBZ010000204.1 GCA_030146285.1 Neisseriaceae bacterium
ATACCATGCAAATAGAGCGAGAGCCGCTGTCAACTGCGGCCAAAGAAACGGTATTGGCGACCTTAAAAAACACATGGCATGACATGTATTTATTAACCAGTCCCGAAGAAATCAAACCTTATGAATGCGATGGCTTGGTGGCGTATACACAAATGCCTTTGGCTGTGGTTTTACCCACAAGCGAAGAACAAGTCATTCGTGTTTTAAAAACCTGTGTCGATTTAAACCTGCCTATCGTTCCTCGTGGTGCGGGTACAGGTTTAGCAGGCAGTGCGCTGCCCATTGCCGATGGCATTGTATTGTCCATGGCCAAATTCAATCTCATCTTGGATGTGAATCAAACCGCTCGCACTGCTACTGTTCAACCGGGCGTGCGCAATTTGGCGATTTCAGAAGCTGCTGCCAAATACCAGCTGTATTATGCACCCGACCCATCCAGTCAAATTGCTTGTAGCATTGGTGGCAATGTTTCGGAAAATTCTGGTGGCGTACACTGCTTAAAATATGGTTTAACCGTGAACAATGTTTTAAAAGTTCGTGCTTTGACCATTGCAGGCGATGTCATTGAAATGGGCAGCGAAGCCTTAGACGATTCGGGCTTGGATTTACTCAGTGTTTTTGTGGGCTCAGAAGGCATGTTTGCGGTGGTGACCGAAGTGGTGGTCAAACTCATCCCCAAGCCACAATTGGCACAAGTGATTATGGCAAGTTTTGATGACATGGGCAAAGCAGGAGATGCGGTGGCGGCCGTTATCGCCAACGGTATTATTCCTGCTGGGCTTGAAATGATGGACGGCCCGGCAACTCAAGCGGTTGAAGATTTTCTACATGCTGGCTATGACACCAGCGCCAAAGCCATTTTATTGTGTGAGTCTGATGGCACGCCCGAAGAAGTGGCCGAGGAAATCGAACGCATGACCGAGGTTTTGAATGGTTGTGGTGCGACCCGCATTCAAGTATCACAAAATGAAATTGAGCGTTTGATTTTCTGGTCAGGTCGCAAAAATGCTTTCCCTGCGGCGGGTCGAATTTCAGCAGATTATTATTGTATGGACGGCACGATTCCACGCCGACACATTGGTACTTTGCTGCGCTATATCGAAGACAAAGAACAAGAATACCAACTGCGCTGCATTAACGTTTTTCATGCGGGCGATGGCAATATGCACCCTTTGATTTTATTCAATAGTCAATTCAATGAAGAATGGCTGCGTGCCGAAAAATTTGGTGCCGATATTTTAGAAGAGTGCGTGCGCTTAGGTGGTACGGTCACGGGAGAACATGGCGTTGGGGTAGAAAAAATCAATTCTATGTGTGTGCAATTTAGCGAAGAAGAGCTTGCATTGTTCTTTGGCGTGAAGGCTGCCTTTGATCCGATTGGTTTATTGAACTTTAATAAAGCCATTCCAACCAAACACCGCTGTGCCGAATATGGTCGCCAACACTTTAAGCGTGGTGAACCGACAGCCCATGCCAATCTACCCCGTTTTTAAGGCCTCGTTATGCAAAATGTTTTGAATCAATTACAAGAACAAGTTCGTGGTGCGGTGGCAGACAAAAAAACGTTGCGCATCCAAGGTGGCAATAGCAAAGCTTTTTATGGCGAACCTAATACGACTGCAGACGCTATTTTAGACACACGTGCTTATACTGGCATTATTGACTATGACCCTGCTGAATTGGTGATTACTGCTCGTTGTGGAACGCCATTGGTTGAAATAGAAGCTGCTTTGGCACAAAAGGGGCAGATATTGCCTTTTGAGCCACCCCATTTTTCCAGTTTGGCTACTTTGGGTGGCTGTATTGCCGCTGGTATTGCTGGGCCTCGCCGTGCTTTTGCGGGTGCAATTAAAGACTTTGTATTGGGTACGGTGGTGTTAACCGGCAAAAGCGAAGTATTAAGCTTTGGCGGCCAAGTCATGAAAAACGTTGCCGGTTACGATGTTAGCCGCGTGATGGCAGGCTCTTTAGGCACCTTGGGTGTGATGACTGAAGTTTCATTGAAAGTTTTGCCCAAAGCGGTTGAGGAACAAACCTTGGTCTTTGCCATGGATGAGGCACAAGCCATTCATCAAATGAACACATGGATGGGACAGGCATTGCCGCTTTCAGGCAGCCTGTACTTGAATCAGCAATTGTATGTGCGTTTATCTGGTGCTCGCGCTGCGGTATCGTACGCAGCCAAATTCATGGGCGGTGAAAGCATGGATGCGGATAGCGCAGCATTGTTGTGGCAAAACGCAAAAGAACAAACCTTGCCATTTTTTGCTGATTTAAATCCAGATGAAACCCTATGGCGTCTTTCTGTACCGGACACGACAAAAGCATTGGCCTTACCAGAGTCGCAGTTAATTGAATGGGGCGGCGCCCAACGCTGGTTACGCAGCACACGCACAGACCAAGCCATTCGTCAGTTAGCCAAAGACAACGGTGGTCACGCCACAATCTTCAAAGGCAATCGACAAGGTTTAAGCACATTTACACCACAATCTGCTGCCATTATGGCGATTACGCAACGTTTACAGGCTGCCTTTGATCCTGCTGGCGTTTTCAATCGCAAGCGTTTATTTGCCGATGCACAAGAATAATAAAGACCAAAGAAATAGCGGACGAACACCATGTATACCGAATTAGCAGATTTTATTAAAGACACCCCCGAAGGCAATATTGCCAACACCATTTTAAGCAAATGCGTACATTGTGGTTTTTGTACGGCTACCTGCCCCACCTACCAATTAACCAATGATGAACTTGACGGCCCCCGTGGTCGCATTTACCAAATCAAATCGGTTTTAGAAGGCACGCCAGCGACCAAAAGTGTTCAAGAGCATTTGGATCGTTGCCTAACCTGTCGCAATTGTGAAACCACCTGCCCATCTGGGGTTGAATATGGCAAGTTGGTAGAAATTGGTCGCGAAGTTGTTGAAAAACAATTGCCACGCACAGGGCAAGCTGCTTTTAAACGCAAGCTGCTGCGCAAATTGATTTTAAACCCAGCTTTATTTAACACCACCTATCGCATGGGCCAAAATGTAAAAAGCATGTTACCTGCTGCCTTGTCCAAAAAAATCATGGCAAAAAAACCCGCTTTGGCGCCGGTGACGCAACAACATGAGCACAAGGTCATTATGTTAGCAGGCTGCGTACAGCCCACAATGTCACCGAATATTAACTTGGCAACTGCCCGCGTCCTAGACAAACTGAACGTGACTCCTGTGATGCCTAGCAATGCAGGCTGCTGCGGTGCGATTAATCTGCACATGAGTGAACATGAGGCTGGACTGGATGATATGCGCCGCAATATCGATGCTTGGATTCCATTGTTGAACAGTGGCGTTAAAGCCATTATCATCAATGCTTCAGGCTGTGGTGCTACTGTCAAAGAATACGGCTACCATTTGCAAAACGATGCCAATTACCAAGACAAGGCCAATCGCATTAGCGAAGCTGCCATGGACATTGTGGAATACCTAGAAACTCGAGCCCAAGACTTGCTTGAATTGATGCCAGCGCATACCCAACAAGCCACCTTGGCATACCACCCACCTTGCTCACTGCAACACGGCATGAAATTGGGTGGCCGTGTGGAAATGCTATTGCACAAAATGAACATCAATGTGTGCCTACCGCATGAAAGCAATTTGTGCTGTGGTTCGGCAGGAACTTATTCGTTTTTCCAACCTGAGTTTTCAGAACAATTGCGTGACCGCAAACTGGGCAATTTAGATGAATTAAAGCCCGATGTGATTTTATCGGCCAATATCGGCTGCATCGCTCATTTACAAAGCGCCACCCAAACACCTGTTGAGCATTGGGTCGAATACCTAGACCGCATGCTTAGCCTACACTAATTCATTGATTGATCAATACACACTCAAAAGAGAAACCCATATGCAAAGCAAATTTATCTTAGGCGAAATTGAAGTCAACACCATGTTAAGCGCTGCACGCGCAGAAGCTTTGGCCAATGGCTGGAACGTTGCCATTGCCATTGTTGACGATGGCGGCCATCAATTGGCTTTTTTACGCACAGATAACACCGCACCTGTTGCCAGTCATATTGCCCTAGAAAAAGCCAAATCAGCAGCGCTAGGCCAACGTGAAACCAAAGGCTATGAAGACATGATTAACAACGGCCGCTCTGCTTTTCTATCAGCACCATTACATGGTTTATTAGAAGGCGGCGTTCCTGTTATTATCGATGGCAAAACCATTGGCGCTGTGGGTGTTTCTGGCGTACAAAAACATGAAGATGCACAAATTGCCAAAGCGGCCATTGCTGCAATTGCTTAAACCATCAAGGCAGCCTGAAAGCTGCCTTTTTTGTTGCAAATTTTTCAATTAAATAAAATAACAAATTCCGTTTTTTGCAACAATCAATAAAACTATCTGAAACCAAGACAAATCATCGTTAGCTTGCTACACTTTGCTTAACAAATCCAATGAGAATTCGAAGAGGAGCTTTACATGACGCAGCGCATTCAAAAAGCACAATTACAAGTTGATGCTCAATTACACGATTTTATTGAACAAGACGTTTTGGCTCAGCACAGCCTAGACGCAAATATCTTTTGGCAAGGCTTTAGCGACCTGGTGCATGAACTGTCTCCGGTAAACAAACAATTATTAGAAAAACGCGACGCCATTCAAGCCAAAATTGATGCTTGGCACGATGCCAACAAAGGCGCCATTACAGATATGGCCGCTTACCAAGCTTTCTTAAAAGACATTGGTTATTTGGTTGAAGTACCTGCAGATTTCAGCGTGACAACTGAAAATGTTGACGTTGAAATTGCAGAGCAATCAGGGCCACAATTGGTGGTACCAATTATGAATGCTCGCTACGCCATTAATGCCGCCAATGCCCGTTGGGGTAGCCTATACGATGCTTTGTATGGCACAGACGCCATTGAGCAAACAGGCGAATTGGCAGCGGGCAAAGAATACAATAGCAAACGTGGTGATGCGGTGATTGCTTTTGCACGCACCTTCTTAGATGACACCATCCCATTGACCCAAGGCAGCCACAAAGATGCTGTTGCCTATACTGTTCAAGATGGCGAATTGGCCGTTGCTTTGAATAACGGTAATGTGGTTGCCCTACAAGAGCCAGCTTTGTTTGTTGGTTTCAATGGTGAAGCAGCCACGCCAACTTCATTGCTATTTTTGCAAAATGGTTTGCACTTTGACGTCATTATTGACAAAACCAGCCCGAT
>JASLBZ010000084.1 GCA_030146285.1 Neisseriaceae bacterium
ATACCACCTTGTACAGGCAAACCGTAGCTAGCTAGCAACGCTTTCGCTTGATATTCATGTAGATTCATGAGATTTCCTCTAATGATTTGACTAATTTCACCCTAGCTTAAAGTGTAAAGTGCTAGGAACTTTTTATAATAAACACAATGTTTAAGCGGCAGATATTACCACAAGCATCGTATCAAATTGGTTTTTTACCCTTCTCACCATGCCAAAAAAACAATTACGCCATGGTGAAAATGGTTTGGAATCGATTATTTTATTGCACAACACCAAGCATAGAATTAAATACCAAAATGCATTCTAAAAACATTTAACTTGGTGCAGGACCTACCCACATTTGCCCTAAAAAATAGAGCGCAACGCCACTAAACCCTAACAAGAAAAAAACAATTCCTTTTTTTCTGGCATTGGGTGCAAAAGCATACAATGCCAAAGAGAAACTGAAGAACATGGCTGAAACAACCCAAACCAATTGCTTGTCTTTGAATCGGTCCAAACTATAAGATTCACTTAATACTGTATACATCTGCCACAAAAAAGCAGCTGCCATCAGCAAAATACCAACAGGTACTGCAATGATTCCCCACATGGCCATGCTCATTCAGTTTTACCTTTTTTTAGCCGTGCAAAGCACGTTTATCAGTAGCCAAAGCAGCTTCGTGCATCACTTCAGATAAACTTGGGTGAGCATGAACGATTTGACCAATGTCTGCTGCGCTAGCAGAGAATTCTAAAGCCATTACTGCTTCAGCAACCAATTCAGAAACCATAGGGCCAATCATATGAACGCCCAATACGCGATCTGTTTCTGTATCAACCAATACTTTAATGGTGCCTTGTGCTTGACCTAAACCTAGCGCGCGACCGTTAGCTGCAAAACCTGAATTGCCTTTTTTGTATTTTACGCCTTCTGCTTTTAGTTGCTCTTCGGTTTTACCAACCCAAGCAATTTCTGGTGAAGTATAAATAACAAAAGGAATGTTATTGAAGTCCATGTGTGGCATTTGACCAGCAATGCGCTCAGCAACTTCAACACCTTCGTGGCTGGCTTTGTGAGCCAACATTGGGCCACGAACCACATCACCAATTGCCCAAATGCCTGGCAAGTTAGTTTGGCAATGGTCGTTAACAGCAACAAAACCACGTTCATCCAATTGCAAGCCAACAGATTCAGCATTCAAACCTTTGGTGTGAGGAATACGACCAATTGAAACAATCAATTTATCGAATACTTCAGTTTTGCTTTCGCCTTTGTCTTCATAAGTTACCGTTACGCCATCTTTGCCGTTAACGATTTCTTTTAAGCTCACGCCCAAAACAATTTCCATGCCTTGTTGCTTGGTAAAGATTTTGAATGCTTCTTTGGCAATTTGCTGATCAGCAGCAGCTAGGAATGTTGGAGCTGCTTCTAAAATTTTCACTTCAGAGCCAACACGTTTCCAAACAGAACCCATCTCTAAACCGATAACGCCAGAACCAATCACGCCCAAACGAGCAGGTGTTTCAGTTAGGTTCAACGCGCCTTCATTGTCCAATACATTGATGTTATCAATTTCAACCAAAGGTAATGGACGTGGCGTACTGCCTGTTGCAACAATGACATTTTTTGCCAATACAGTTTGTTTCTCACCTGCATTGTCAACTTCAACTTTCCATAAGTCACCTTCTTTACCGGCAAAAGAACCCACGCCATGTAAATTGGTTACTTTGTTTTTCTTAAACAAAAATTCGATACCGCCCGTTAATTTGGTCACGATACCGTCTTTGCGTTCAATCATTTTAGCAGCGTCAAATTTAGCAGCGTCAACAGTAATACCGTGTTCTGCAAAATCATGGCTGATGGCATGGAAGTTTTCAGATGATTGCAACAATGCTTTTGATGGAATGCAACCAACATTCAAACAAGTACCACCTAGAGCAGGTGCATCACCTGCTTTGTTTTTACCTGCATCAATACATGCTACTGAGAAACCCAATTGAGCCGCACGAATTGCAGCAATATAACCGCCAGGGCCTGCGCCAATAACAACAACGTCAAATTGTGACATATTCTTTTCCTTTAACCGCACAAGGGTTTAATGAAGCAAACTAGATGCTGCTTGATAAAAAGATTTCATGGCCAAGAGCGACAAAATAATCAAAATGATATTTTTAAACAAACGCCAAGATAAAAATTGACGCCAATAAATGCCTATTCTCAAACCCACCAAAGACAATACGGTAACAATACCAATACCCATCCACGTACTCATTGGCAAGGCCAAAAAGCGAGGATAAAGCACAGCAATTTGTGCAAGCTTGCTGACCAAAAAACACAGGTTAGCGGCTTGCGCAATGTCTTTATGTGACTTGCTACTGCTCAGTAAAAACATCATGAGTAACGGTGCCATTGCATTGGTAGCACCACCCACAATACCAGCACTTAAACCAAAAATGATTTGCAAGACCCACGTATTGGGCAATTGCAATTCAGACTTGGCCATCCATAAGCTTTGTACAACAAACAGCAAAATAACACTACCGAGTAAAATCTCAAGATAAAATGTTGGCACTTGTAATAAATACTTCGCACCGATCATGCTGCCGATACAACTGGCTATCGCCAAAGGCGTGTAGCGCTTAAGAATCAGTCCAATGCGCGAGCCGTGTGACAGGCTATACACGTTCAGACTGAATGTTGGCACCAAGGTAAAAACAATGATCTCTGGCAAGCTGTACCACATCAGTAAGCTGGCAGTGGTTATCATGGGAAAACCCATGCCACTGATGCCATGCAACACCGAAGCGGCTGCGAATAGACCAAGCATTAGCCATTCTGCGGCACTTAACATCGATGAATTCTTTTTATTCGATACATTAATTCAGGCTGCCTGAATATTCAGGCAGCCTGAAATTTGATTACAAATCTAAAATCAAACGAGCTGGATCTTCAATCGCGTCTTTAATCGCTACCAAAGTCAATACCGCTTCACGGCCGTCAATGATACGGTGATCATATGACATTGCTAAGTACATCATAGGACGTACAACAACTTGACCATTTTCAACCACTGCGCGCTCTTTAGTAGCATGCATACCCAAAATTGCAGATTGTGGTGGGTTAATGATTGGTGTAGACATCATTGAACCAAAAGTACCGCCGTTAGTAATACTGAAAGTACCACCAGTTAAGTCCTCTAGAGCCAATTTGCCGTCTTTTGCTTTGGCAGCGAAATCAGCAATTTGACGTTCAATATCAGCCAAAGACATTTGGTCTGCATTGCGTAAAATAGGTACAACCAAGCCACGTGGGCTACCAATTGCAACACCGATGTCAAAGAAGCCATGGTAAACAATGTCTTTGCCATCAACAGATGCATTCACAACTGGGAATTTTTTCAATGCAGCAACAGCAGCTTTAACGAAGAAAGACATAAAGCCCAATTTCACGCCGTGCTCTTTCAAGAAGCGATCTTTGTACTTGTTACGTAAATCCATAACAGGTTTCATGTCCACTTCATTGAATGTAGTCAAGATTGCATTTTCTTGTTGAGATTGAAGCAAACGCTCAGCAACACGTTGACGCAAGCGAGACATAGGAACACGTTGTTCAGTACGCTCACCAATTGGTGTGTTGATCACAGCAGCAGCTTTAGGCGCGGCTTTGGCATTTTGTACGTCTTCTTTTAAGACACGACCGTCACGGCCTGAACCTTGAACAGAAGCAACATCAACACCTTTTTCTGCAGCCAATTTAGCAGCAGCAGGCATTGCAACGCCAGCTTGAGTGTTGCTAGCTGGTGCAGCTGCAACAGCAGGCGCGGCTTCAGCAGCAGCTGGAGCGCTAGTGGCAGCTTGAGCAGCAGTATCAATACGAGCAAGCAATTGGCCCGAAACAACAGTCGCGCCATCTTCTTCAACGATTTCAACAATCACACCGGCTTGTGGTGCTGGCAATTCCAACACAACTTTGTCAGTTTCCAAATCAATGATGTTTTCGTCACGAGCAACGAATTCACCAACTTTTTTATTCCAAGTCATCAAAGTGGCTTCAGAAACGCTCTCAGGCAATACTGGAACTGTAACTTCAATAATAGACATAAGGTAATCTCCTGAATGCCGCCAAGCAAAGGCTTGGCGGAAAATAAATTTATTTAATCGTTAAAGCATCGTTAATAAGGTCTTTAAGCTGAGCGATATGTTTGCTCATATAACCCACAGCAGGAGAAGCACTTGATGGACGACCTGCAAATGTTACTTTTTGTTTTGCTGTCGACAATTCTTCAATGCGATGGCGAATTTGGTACCAAGCACCTTGATTTTTTGGCTCTTCCTGAACCCACATAATTTCTTGAGCATTTTCATAACGGCTCAATTCAGCAGCAACCACTTCATATGGGAATGGATACAATTGTTCAATACGAACAATCGCCACTTTTTCTTCTTCAGCACGGGCTTTGCGTTCATTGTATAGATCATAGTAAACCTGACCTGAACACAATATTACGCGCTCTACTTTAGAGTCGTCACGTTCTTCAGCATCACCAATCACCGTACGGAAACCTGAACCTTCAGTGAAATCAGACAATGGGCTCATGGCATCTTTGAAACGCAATAGTCGTTTAGACATCAAAATCACCAAAGGCTTACGCAATGGGCGCAATACTTGACGACGCAACATATGGAACATTTGTGAAGCTTCAGAAGGCATCACCACTTGCATATTGTGTTCCGAACACAATTGCAACCAGCGCTCTAAACGAGCAGATGAGTGCTCTGGACCTTGACCATCGTAGCCATGAGGCAAGATGATGGTTAAGCCACACAAGCGACCCCATTTGGTTTCACCAGAAGCAATAAACTGGTCAATTGCAACTTGCGCGCCATTGGCGAAGTCACCAAACTGGGCTTCCCAAATACACAATTGCTCAGGTGCTGTTGAAGCAAAACCATACTCATATGCCAATACCGCTTCTTCATTTAGGATTGAGTCAATCACCATGAAGCTTTCTTGGTTTTCAGACATATTGCGCAGTGGCACATAAGCGCCTTGGTCTTTTTTCTCACGATTTTGATCATGCAATACTGCATGACGGTGTGAGAACGTACCACGGCCCGAATCTTCACCTGAAATACGAACGCCGTGACCATTGGTTACCAATGAAGCGTATGCCAATGTTTCAGCCATACCCCAATCAACTGGTTGTTCGCCTGCAGCCATTGCTTTACGTGCAGCCAACATTTTTTTCACAGTATTGTGCGCATGGAAGTCTTCAGGAATCGTCGTGAAGTTTGCAGTCAAACGCTCAATATCTTGTTTTGACAAAGCAGTATCCACTGGATGATTCCAATGAACGCCCATGTACTGAGTCCAATCAACCGCATGTTTGCGTTTGAAATCTGTAATTTGGGTTTGTTCAACGTGCTCGCCTTTATCCAAAGCAGCACGATAATCAGTAATCAACTGATCCACTTCAGCAGCAGCTACAGTGCCTTCTTTAACCAATTTCTCAGCATAGATAGCACGTGAACCTGGGTGTTGTGCAATTTTTTTGTACATCATTGGTTGAGTCAAATAAGGATCATCACCCTCGTTATGACCTAACTTACGATAGCAAACCAAATCAATCACAACATCTTTGTGGAATTTATGACGGTAGTCCAAAGCCACTTGCATAACATAGCATACAGCTTCAGGGTCATCACCATTCACGTGGAAAATCGGTGCATCAACCATTTTCGCAATGTCTGTACAATAAATTGTAGAGCGTGTATCGCGAGTATCTGATGTTGTGAAACCAATTTGGTTATTAATCACCAAGTGAATCGTACCACCGGTGCTGTAACCACGTGTTTGTGACAAGTTAAACGTGCCTTGGTTAACACCCAAGCCAATAAATGCAGAGTCACCATGAATCAATACTGGCAATACGGCATCACGACCACCATCACCACGACGGCGTTGGCGTGCGCGTACAGAACCTTCAACCACTGGGTTTACAATTTCCAAGTGTGATGGGTTAAATGCCAAAGACACATGCACAGGACCATTTTGTGTTGGTAAGTCTGAGCTAAAGCCCATATGGTATTTCACGTCACCACTAGGCAATTGGATGGTTTGCTTACCTTCAAACTCGCTAAACAAGTCTGCAGGTGATTTGCCCAAAGTATTCACCAACACGTTTAAGCGTCCGCGGTGAGCCATACCAATAATAATTTCTTCAACGCCATCTTTGGTCGAGTTTTGAACCAAATAATCCATGGCAACAATCGTGCTCTCGCCACCTTCTAAAGAGAAACGTTTTTGACCTACATATTTGGTATGTAAGTAACGCTCTAAGGTTTCTGCAGCTGTGATTTGTTTTAGGATGCGTTTTTTCATGTCGGCATTGTAGCGAGGCGTTGACAATCCTTGCTCAAAACGCTCTTGAATCCAATGCTTTTCTTCTGAACGAGTGATGTGCATGTATTCCACACCAATCGTACCGCAATAGGTTTGTTTCAATTTAGCGATAATTTCGCTTAAAGGCAATTTCATGTTGCTTGAGAAATGGCTGCTAACGCTAAATTGCGTAGCCATGTCTTCAGCAGTCAATCCATGATGGGCTGGGTCTAACTCTTCAAAGTATTGATTGCCCATGCGATCCAATGGATCAACGGCAGCATTGCGTGCGCCCAAAACTCTGTAAGCTGAAATCAAGCGCAATACCGCAACTTGCTTTTGCATTTTATCAAAGTCTAATGATTGGCTCGCAGCATGAACCACTGTTGGGCGTTTGCCCATTTGGATAAAGGCTTCTTGAATCGGTGCATGCGGTACATCGCGCGAACCCGCACTGTCTGCCACCAATTTGTCGAAGTATTCTTTCCAATGTGCATCAACCACACTAGGATCTTCTAGGTAAATTTCGTACAACTCTTCGATGTATGGTGCATTTGAACCAAACAAATACGAAAAATCAAGTTTGTCTTTCATCATGGCAATAACCTTTTTAGGGAAATAGGATTGCTAAAGTTATGTTGCAAATTTTGTTGAAAAGTTACTTTCATTTACATTGAAACAAAAATAATCTTTCAATAAATTTCATCTTACCTTTACCATCTGTAAATTACTTTAATCTACACCAAATCACTGGCATATTTTCAATACTTTACGTTCAAATTACTTGTAAGCTTCAGGCAGCCTAAGCTGCCTGAAAACTTATTGATTAACGCTTGGTAATATCAACGTAATCACGGCGATCCGAGCCAGTGTACAACTGACGTGGACGACCAATTTTTTGTTGTGGATCGGCAATCATTTCTTGCCAATGGCTGATCCAACCAACGGTACGAGCCAAAGCAAAAATCACAGTAAACATTGATACTGGAATACCCAATGCTGACAAAACGATACCAGAGTAGAAGTCTACGTTTGGATACAATTTGCGCTCAACAAAATAAGGGTCTTCCAATGCGATTTTTTCTAAAGCCATTGCCAATTTGAATTTAGGATCGTTGTGTAGACCCAATTCATTTAGCACTTCATCACATGTTTCTTTCATGATAGACGCACGTGGGTCCATGTTTTTGTAAACACGGTGACCAAAACCCATCAAACGGTAACGTTTGTCTTTCACGCCTTGCATGAACTCTTCAACGTTAGAAACGTCGCCGATTTCATCTAACATTTTCAATACAGCTTCATTTGCACCACCGTGAGCAGGACCCCATAAACAAGCGATACCAGCAGAAATACATGCAAATGGATTCGCACCTGAAGAACCAGCCAAACGAACAGTAGACGTTGAAGCATTTTGCTCATGGTCAGCATGCAAAGTGAAAATACGGTCTAACGCACGTACCAACACTGGGTTTGGTTCGTAGTCTTCACATGGTGATTTGAACATCAAATGCAAGAAGTTTGCTGTGTATGACAACTCATTGCGTGAGTAGTTAAATGGCAGACCATTAGAATAACGGTAGCACATTGCAGCAATTGTAGGCATTTTAGAAATCAAACGATAAATCGCAATTTTGCGGTGTTCTGCATTTGAAATATCCAAGCTGTCTTGGTAAAACGCAGCCAAAGCACCAACCACACCAACCATCATTGACATTGGGTGAGCATCGCGACGGAAACCGCGGAAGAACCAAGTCAATTGTTCGTGCAACATTGTGTGCTTAGAAATGGTTGTATCAAACTCTGCTTTTTCTTCTTTTGTCGGCAATTCGCCGTAAACCAACAAATAACAAACTTCTAAGTAATCGCTGTTTGCAGCCAATTGTTCAATTGGGTAACCACGATAGTATAATTGACCTTTGTCACCATCAATAAACGTGATTTTTGATTCGCAGCTGGCTGTAGAAGTGAAGCCCGGATCAAATGTAAACATATCAGTACCTTTATACAAAGTACGGATATCAATAACGTCAGGCCCTAAAGTGCCTTCTAGTACAGGTAATTCTAAACCATCTAAACCGTCTACTTTAATATTAGCGTTTTTTGACATTTCTTCTCCTTGATGGGTTTAAGTCACAAGAGCATTAGCATTGGCGAATTTTTTTCACCAAAGCCATAAAGCGCTCTTCTTCTGGCTCTTGCTTTTCATTCACAATCGCCAAGAAATCTTGGTCGGGCCATTCTAAAATTTCGCAAAACAAGCCAATTTCGTCATCACTTAGATAATCAAAATTCTCTTGCATAAACCGCCCGAGCACGATATCGAGCTCGAGCAATCCACGACGAGTCAGCCAACGAACACGTCGTCTCGCAGCATCATCATATTTAGTCATATTAAATAGCTCGTTTCAGCATGATTTCTTTAATTTTGCCGATGGCTTGTGTTGGGTTCAAATGTTTAGGACAAACATCAACACAGTTCATAATTGAATGACAACGGAACAAACGGTATGGATCATTTAGATTATCCAAGCGCTCATTCGTGCGTGTATCACGTGTGTCAGCAATAAAACGATACGCATTCAATAAGCCAGATGGGCCTACGAATTTATCAGGATTCCACCAGAATGATGGACAAGCTGTAGAACAACAAGCACACAAAATACACTCATACAAACCATCTAACTCTTTACGCTCTGCTTGTGTTTGCAAACGCTCACGAGTCGGTGCTGGCGTGTCATTAACCACGTAAGGCTTAATAGAATGGTATTGCTTAAAGAATTGCGTCATGTCAACGATCAAGTCGCGAATCACTGGCAAGCCTGGCAATGGGCGAATCTTAATCGGTTGTTTTAGTTCACGAATATCAGTCAAACATGCCAAGGCATTTTTACCGTTGATATTCACACCATCTGAACCACAAATGCCTTCACGGCAAGAGCGACGGAAAGAAATACTGTCATCAATGGCTTTTAATTTAACCAATGCATCTAGCAATTTCACGTCCGTTGGCTCAATATCCAAATGGTAATCTTGCATGTAAGGTTTCGCATCCTTTTCAGGATTGTAGCGATAAACCTGGATATGTACTTTTTCCATGTTGTGTTATTCCTTAGTAAACGCGCTTAGCAGGTTCAATGTACTCAACTGTTAAAGGTTTCGTGTGAACTGGTTTGTAAGTTAAATCATTCGTGTGTGAATAGAAGAAGGTATGCTTCATCCATGTTGCATCATCACGCTCTGGATGGTCATCAGAAGCATGTGCACCACGAGACTCTTTACGTGCTTCAGCAGATACTAAGGTTGCTTTTGCCACTTCAATCAAATTGTCTAGCTCTAAAGCCTCTAAACGAGCCGTATTCCAAGTTTGGCTCTTATCTTTGATTTCTGTGCGTTGAACACGTTTAGCGATTTCCATAATTTTTTCAACGCCTTCTTTTAAGATGGCATCGGTACGGAATACGCCAGCATGGCTTTGCACCATGCGTTGCATTTCATTGCGAAGTGCATCAACATTTTCACCATTTTCTTGGTTCTCTAAACGTTCTAGACGTTTGAATGTCAATTCACCAGCATTTTCTGGTAATGGTTTCCAGTCTTCATGCGTTTTAATGTAATCAACCATGCTATCGCCTGCAGCACGACCGAAAACAACCAAGTCAAGCAATGAGTTTGTACCTAAACGGTTAGCGCCATGCACAGAAGCACACGCACACTCACCTGCTGCATACAAACCATTAACTTTAGATTCCAAATCACCGCCACGAGGCACAACCACTTCAGCATGGTAATTCGTAGGAATACCACCCATCATGTAATGCGTTGTTGGCACAACTGGAATTGGATCTTTAATTGGGTCAACACCAGCAAATTTAATCGCGATTTCACGAATGCCAGGTAGTTTTTCAATAATCTTATCTGCACCCAAATGGTCCAGTTTTAGCAACACGTGATCTTTGTTTTTACCACAGCCACGGCCTTCATGAATTTCCATTGCCATTGCACGAGAAACCACGTCACGAGATGCCAAGTCTTTTACTGTTGGAGCATAACGTTCCATGAAACGCTCGCCATCACAGTTAAGTAAGATACCGCCCTCACCACGAACACCTTCTGTAATCAACACACCCGCACCAGCTACGCCTGTTGGGTGGAATTGCCAGAATTCCATGTCTTCTAATGGCAAGCCAGCACGAGCAACCATGCCCAAGCCATCGCCAGTATTCATGAATGCATTGGTAGAAGAAGCGTAAATACGACCTGCACCACCGGTAGCAAACAACACTGCTTTGGCATGCATAATGAAAACTTCACCTGTTTCCATGTCCATTGCAGTCACGCCAACAGCATCGCCATTGTCGTCAAGAATCAAGTCCAATGCCATCCACTCAACAAAGAATTGGGTGTTTGCACGAACGTTTTGTTGGTACAAAGTATGCAACATGGCATGACCCGTACGGTCAGCTACAGCACAAGCACGTTCTACAGGACGCGCACCATGTTCAGCAGTATGACCACCGAAAGGACGTTGGTAAATTTTACCACTTTCAACACGATCAAAAGGCATGCCCATGTGCTCTAGTTCAACCACAGCATCAGGTGCACGACGACACATAAACTCAATCGCATCTTGGTCGCCTAACCAGTCCGAACCCTTAACGGTATCGTACATGTGCCAATCCCAACGATCTTCTTGTACGTTACCCAAAGAAGCAGAGATACCACCTTGAGCAGCAACAGTATGAGAGCGTGTTGGGAATACTTTAGACAAAACAGCAGTATTTAAACCAGCTTCAGACAATTGAAGAGCCGCGCGCAAACCTGCACCACCACCACCGATAATTACTGCATCGAAACGACGTACAGGATAACTCATGCTTGCCCCCAAATTACTTTAACTGAATAAATAAGACAACCTAGCAACCAAACAATGGTTCCTATGTGTAAAAACAAACGCAAACCCGCAGACTTAACATAGTCCATCCACAAATCGCGAATACCAACCCAAACGTGTAAAGCGACAGCAATGAATGTCACTTGCGTAAACAATTGCACCCACGTTTGTTTGAAAAATTCTTGCCATGCGCCATAGCCTTGAGGCTGACACAATAAGAATGCAACCATAGCAACAGTGTAGATGATCATAATGACAGCAGTAACACGTTGCATCGCCCAGTCACGGATGCCGTAATGGGCACCAGTTAATTTACGATCTACCATAGTACCACTCCCAAAATAACAGTCACCACCAAAGCCAATACCAAAACAAATTTCGCAGTAGCACGAGCTGTTTGTAGTTCTAAGCCTTTATGAATATCTAAGAATAAGAAGCGAATGCCAGCAAAGAAATGATGCAAGTAAGCCCACAACAAACCTAGCAACACCAATTTAACAATTGGATTGGCAACCACTGCTTGATAGCTTTCAAAAGTTTGCTCTTGGCTTAAAGTACCTGCAAATAGGTAAAGTAAGAATGGCAAGCAAACAAAAATAGCCACACCGCTGATCCGATGCAAGATAGAGACAATCCCTGGAATCGGCAAGCGAATGCTTGGTAAATCCAGAAATACTGGTCTTTGTTTCTGCATTGTGTTTCCTCGTTTTTATCAAGTATATGTAAATTAAAATTATTTAATTAATGTTTTTATAAGCATATTAACAATCGATTACATTTGTAACGTAATAAACAGTTAATCAGCTCTTTTTTATGTCTAATTAAACAGACAATCCAACATTATCGCCCTAAATCGCCAACAAATCAAAAACAACTACTTAACACCTAATTGATATTGGCCCAATAAAACGAATCGTCTACGCCATTCAACAATCTCATTGTCTTGGCTGTAACTTAAGCGCGTCAATTGCAAGACTGGCTTGTAAACATCGGTCTTAAGCAAATACGCCATGTCTCGATCAAGGTGGGCGATATTTAGCAGGCTTTTTTTGGACTTTAATTTCAATCCATACCGAAGCCACAGCAAGTGATACAAATCATAACGGCAGGCCGCATGCTGAACATTCAAATCTGGCCATGTTTCATGCAATAAGTAAGCTTCATCCACTGCCACGATATTAATGCCCTGACGCCACAACACCAAATGCTTCCATACCATCGCATTGCGCTTGACTTGCAGCATATCAGCCACATCATCCATCGCATGCACCACACTGATGCCCAAACTTTCTGCTCGAGGCAAAAGGGGAATTTTCTTGTTTGAAGCACTGGATTGTAAGTACAACTCACCCCACTCTGGATTGCTCTTAGCAACAAAAGTACCAATACCTTGCTGCCGAAAAAGCACACCTTGCTTCACAAGCTCATCCAAACCTTTTCTAACCGTTCCTTGGCTCACGCCCAAAGTATCAGCCAACGCCCATTCACTGGGCAGCACATCCTCAGGCTTGTAAACCTCCAAAGCCAATTGCTGATAAACATAATCAACAACCTGCTCATACAAAAGCTTTCTTTTCGGTCGAATTGCATTCATGTTCTGCATTCTACGGCTTAACGTAAATTAGCGAAAGTAAGTCTTATATAAGACATAAGACTTGTCTAAAATTTATTCGCTTTAAATCCATGCAAAACACTGTTTAATTTTATCTGACCTAGCTTATATTTTTTGGTATGATAAATTTTTTGCGCCAGTCCTCATTGGTGCTTAAATACAACACTCAATACATTGCGTCGGCTGGCCTCTTTCTGATTGAACACCCGTTTTACAGGGTGCCAATCAAAAATGGGCATGTTGGCACATTATTATTGGTATCAATACTCACGGAGATAAAACATGAAGTCACCTGTTCGCGTAGCCATTACTGGCGCTGCTGGCCAAATCGGCTATAGCTTATTGTTTCGCATTGCAAGCGGAGAAATGCTAGGTAAAGACCAACCCGTTATCCTACAACTATTGGATTTGCCTCATGCTCAAAATGCCGTTCAAGGCGTGATGATGGAATTGCAAGATTGTGCATTCCCATTACTAGCTGGCATGGTTGCCTCTGACGATCCTGAAGTTGCTTTTAAAGATGCTGATATTGCTATCTTGGTTGGCGCTCGTCCTCGCAGCAAAGGCATGGAACGTGCAGACTTACTAGCAGCTAACGCTGAAATCTTCACTGTACAAGGTGCAGCGTTGAACAAAGTCGCTAGTCGTGACGTTAAAGTATTGGTTGTGGGCAACCCAGCAAACACCAACGCTTACATCGCCATGAAATCAGCACCTGATTTACCAGCTAAAAACTTCACTGCCATGTTGCGCTTAGACCATAACCGTGCGTTAAGCCAAATTGCTGACAAAACAGGTAAAGCCGTTGCTGACATTGAAAAATTATGTGTTTGGGGCAACCACAGTCCAACCATGTATGCTGACTACCGCTTTGCAACCATCGATGGTCAAAGTGTTAAAGACATGATCAATGATGAAGCATGGAATGCTGATACATTCTTGCCAACAGTGGGCAAACGTGGTGCTGCCATTATTGAAGCTCGTGGCCTATCAAGCGCAGCTTCTGCTGCCAATGCGGCCATTGACCACATCCATGATTGGGTATTGGGAACAAACGGCAAATGGACAACCATGGGCATTCCTTCTGATGGCTCTTATGGCATCCCTGAAGGCACGCTATTTGGCTTCCCTGTAACATGTGAAAATGGTGAATACACCATCATCCAAGGTCTGCCAATTGACGCATTCAGCCAAGAACGCATCAACGTGACCTTACAAGAATTAGAAGATGAAAAAGCGGGCGTTGCTCACTTGTTGAAATAATCACATTGAAATGATTATCAAAAAAGTCCTGTTTAAAACAGGACTTTTTTAGTTTGGTTGTCGCGTTTTAAACGCATGTTTTGTATTGGGCTGGCAAACGTGGATTTTTGAAGATCACGGAGCCATCTGGAGAACAAATCATAATATTCACAGTATTGCCTGGGCTGGTTGATTGGTAATCAAAAGCCACACGAAATCCTTTACTGCTTTCATCAATCAAGGTTGCAACAAAACGATTGCATTCTTTCAGTTCGCCTAGTAAAGCAATTTTCCACCAAGGTCTCACCTCAGAAGCCACAGACTGTTTACCGCACTGCAAACTAGGCTGCGTGCTGGCATCTAATTTCATTTCCCGAATAGAATCCAACGTTGTATTGATGCGCGGCATTTTCACCAAGGCAACCTGTATGTCGTTTCTTGCACTGTAATATGCTGCCAAGTTATACGTCATAAAGCCCAAGGCAGCCACAATGGCTAATATAATCACTTTTCCCATATTCAAAACCAAACAAGCTATATTATGAAGATAACATAATATAGCTTGTTTTATCTAACTTGACTAGCGCTCTAACGTTTTATAACAATTCTAAACGCAACTGTTCAGCAGACTTAATCGACAACAGACCAAATGGAATGTCCAAAACGGTTTTGGCACCCACTTGCTTTTGCATGGCCAAGCGATGAACGGCACGGGCATAAGCCACCAAGACACTTGAAGTGAATTCAGGGTTGCTACCCAATTTCAACGAGAATTCCATCACTTGATTGGTGTCTTGCGCTGTTGTACCACTGCGAATAACAAAACCACCATGAGGCATGGTATTGTGCTCGCGCTGCAATGTTTGCGCATCAATAAAATTAACCGTTGTGTCGTAATCAGAGAAATAATCTGGCATGGTCACGATGGTTTCACGCACAGCCGCTTCATCCGCACCAGCTTCTAATACAACCCAGCATTCACGCACATGTTTCTCACGCGTACTTAATTCAGGCTGCTCACCAGAGCGAACACGCTCCATTGCTTCTTCTGAAGGAATGGTGTACTGCACACCACCGGCAACACCTTCAATGCGACGAATCGCATCCGAATGTCCTTGGCTCAACCCTTTACCCCAGAAGGTGTAAGTTTCGCCAACAGGCAAGACAACCTCACCTAACAAACGGTTCAATGAGAATAGACCTGGGTCCCAACCCACAGACAACAATGCAACATTGCCGCCAATTTGAGCTGATTCTTCTAAACGTGCAAAATATTCTGGGATTTTAGCGTGAGTATCAAAGCTGTCCACTGTATTGAACATTTTCGCCAACTCTGGACCTTGTTCTGGCAAATCACTGCGAGAGCCGCCACACAAAATTAACACGTCAACTTTGTCTTGGTAGTTTGCAATTTCACTTAAAGCAATCACAGGCACATTGGCAGTATTCAAAACCACTGATTCAGGGCTACGGCGTGTGAATACCGCCACCAAATCCATGTCTGGATTTTGCACAATTGATGCTTCTACGCCACG
>JASLBZ010000206.1 GCA_030146285.1 Neisseriaceae bacterium
CTGTGTTTGTGGATTCTGACCCCATCACATTGAATATCGACCCCAAAGCGCTACAGGCTGCCATTACCGATAAGACCCGTGCCATTATTCCGGTGCATTTTGCCGGTTTAAGCTGCAATATGAACGAGATTATCGCCATTGCCAAAGCCCATGATTTGAAAATTGTTGAAGATGCAGCCCATGCTTTTCCTGCCCGTTTTGAAAACCAACTCATTGGCACACTGGATACCGATGCCACTGTCTTTAGTTTTTATGCCAATAAAACCATGACCACCGGTGAAGGCGGTATGTTGGTTTCAAAGAACAAAGCCTTAATCGCTCGCGCCAAAATCATGCGCTTACATGGTATTAGCCGTGATGCATTTGACCGCTACCAATCCAAAACCCCAGCTTGGTTTTATGAAGTGATTGAACCTGGTTTTAAATACAATATGCCGGATATTTGTGCTGCCATTGGTTTACACCAATTGAAAAAAATCGATGCCTTTCACCAAAAGCGCATTGCCATGGCACAAATTTACAATGAAAAACTACAAGGCTTGCCAATTAGTCTGCCGGCTTTTGGCCAGAATATTCATGAGCATGCCTGGCATTTGTACACCATTCGTTTGCATGAAGATGCCCCCATGAGCCGTGATGATTTTATTATCGAAATGGCCAAACACAATATTGGTTGTTCTGTGCATTTTATTCCTTTGCATAAACAGCCTGTGTGGAGAGATGGTTATGCACTAACCGATGCCATGTTCCCTGTGGCAGAAGCAGCTTTTCAGAGCATCGTATCAATTCCGCTTTACACCAAAATGACTGCGGATGATCAGCAATACGTAATCGACACCATTCATAGCGTTCTTAACCCATCATGTTAAAGCGCTTATTTGATATTGTTTGTTCTGCTTTGGGTTTAATCGCTTTGAGCCCAGTTTTCTTGGTGCTGGCCATTTGGATTAAGCTTGATTCGCATGGGGCTGTTTTTTTCAGGCAAGAGCGCATTGGTTTACACGGTAAAGTCTTTCGCATCCACAAATTTCGCAGCATGGCTGTGAATACCGAACAGCAAAGCCGCTTAACCATTGGTCAAGATGCGCGCATCACCCAAGTTGGCCAGTTGATTCGCCATTACAAATTGGATGAATTGCCTCAATTAATCGATGTATTGCAAGGCACGATGAGTTTGGTGGGACCAAGACCTGAAGTGGCTGAATTCATGAACGCCTACCCGATTGAGGTCAAAAACAAAATTCTGTCGGTTAAGCCGGGTATTACCGATTGGGCCGCGATTAAGATGATTGATGAAAATGAAGTTTTGGCAAAATACGAAGACCCAAAACAAGCCTATATTGATGTGATTATGCCCATGAAAGCAGCGTATTACTTACAATATGTGGACAAGCATTCTGTGCTAGAAGACATTCGCATTATCTTGGCGACCATTGCCAAGATAATCAAACGAGATTAAGGATTTGAACATGCAAAAAACCATTTTACTTACCGGTGGCATGGGCTATATTGGCTCTCACACCGCAGTACAATTGCTTAACAGCAATCACCATGTGATGATTCTTGACAATCTTTGCAATAGCTCCGTATTGGTTCTTGAGCGCATTGAACAGATTACAGGGAAAAAACCCATTTTTATTCAAGGCGATGTTCGTGATGCAGCCTTGCTTGAGCAAATCTTTTCTCAATTTGAAATAGATGCCGTCGTTCATTTTGCAGGCCTAAAAGCCGTAGGTGAAAGCACACAAAAACCATTAGAATATTATGATGTTAATGTAGCCGGTACCCTGAATCTGTGCCAAGCCATGGCAAAAGCACAGCTTTTCAATCTGGTTTTCAGTTCTTCTGCCACGGTTTATGGTGCATCCGAAACCATGCCCTTGGTTGAAAGCCAAGCCACAGGCAGACCTACCAATCCTTATGGCATGAGCAAACTCATGGTCGAGGAGATTCTCCAAGACATGGTCAAAGCCGATGCTCGTTGGTCAGTTGCTTTATTGCGCTACTTTAACCCCATTGGTGCACATGCTTCGGGTTTGATTGGAGAAGATCCCAATGGTATTCCCAATAATCTATTGCCTTATATCAGCCAAGTTGCCATTGGCAAACTCAAACAACTGAATATTTTTGGTGCCGACTACCCTACCGTTGATGGCACGGGTGTTCGCGATTACATTCATGTGGTGGATTTGGCCAATGGTCATTTGGCCGCATTGAATTACATTCAAAGCCTTTCAGGTTGCCATATTTGGAATTTGGGCACAGGACAAGGTTATTCTGTTTTGGAAATTGTGGCTGCTTTTGAACAAGCCTCTGGGGTTGCCATTCCTTACGCATTGCAAGACAGGCGTGCAGGTGACATTGCCACTTGCTATGCTGATGCCAACAAAGCCCAACAGGAACTGAATTGGCATGCCCAACACACTTTACAAGACATGATGCAAGACGTGTGGCGTTGGCAACACCAAAATCCCGATGGCTACAACACACAGTCGTGATGATCATGGTCTTGGTGTACACTGATTACTCGTGTTACCAAGCTGTTCACACGCCTCATTATTTTTTGCATGATTGAAAACGAAAACCGTATGCATGTGCTTAATGCTATTTTAACTTTGTCACGCACACAAAAGAAAATCATCTTTGTGTGCCATGACTTTATCATCATCACCTTGGCCTTTTGGTTGGCACTTGCCATTCGCTTGCCATTTCCCATTGAGTTTGCCAAACCAAGCAATTGGTTGTTGTTTGCTGTTACCTCAGTGCTGACCATTACCTTGTTTATTAATCTTGGTTTGTACCGCGCTGTGATTCGCTATGCTGGCTCAAAAATGCTGTTAACCTGTTTGGTGGGCTGTCTTTTGTCTACATTAACTTTGGTGTTAACTGCATTTTTCACCCATTCTGAATTGCCACGAAGCATTCCTGTTTTGTATTTCTTCATGAGCATTACCGCGTTTACAGG
>JASLBZ010000159.1 GCA_030146285.1 Neisseriaceae bacterium
CAATCCAATATATTGCGCTGCAAAATAAAATTAGAATAGACGGCTTTTCCATTGAAGTCAAAAAAAAACATTGGATTGGTAATCAGATGCGAATAGAGAATCCTAATCATCTAAAGACTTAATCAAAAAATACCACATGATTTTAAAATAAAATCAATTTTTATTCTTTGCGTTAACGCTGCTAAAGTGCGGTTTATCTTGTGAGGATATAAAAAAGCAGCCTGTTTTTGCGGCTGCTTTTGTTCGAGGTGTTACCAGCAATGAAGATTAATCGTTACCAGATAACGCCATTAAAATTTGCAATAAGCTAGAGAAGATATTGTAAATAGAGATGAAGATGGTAACTGCAGCACTGATATAACTGTCTTCGCCGCCATCAATAATGGTGCGAGTTTGGTACATAATAATCACCGAGCTTAGAATCACAAAGCCTGCTGCCACAGTTAAGCTTAATGCAGGAATATTCATAAAGAAGCTAGCAACCATACCAATCATGACCACCACAAAACCAACCATGATAAAGCGGCTAAGGCTTGATGTATTGACTTTGCTTGAGCGAGCGGCAAATGACATCGTCAAGAATACGCCAGCTGTCATGGCCGCAGCAATGGCAACCAGATTGCTACCATTTTTCATACTTAAGGCGTATTGGAGTAATGGGCCGACCATTAAACCTAAGAAAAAGGTCAATACAAAGAATAATGCCATACCGATGTTGTTATAGCGATTTTTTTCAATCATGAAGACCAAGCCATAAAACACCACAAGCAATGCGATGAATGCCATCCATGCTTTGCCAAAGAACATCATGAAGTTAAAGTAGTTGCTAGCATAGGCGCCAGCGATGGCTGGCACAAAACCAGCAGCCAATAAAGCATAGGTTTTTTGCAAAACAACATTTTTTTTGACTGCACCACCAGCTAAGTGGGTGTAATCGGTTTGTTGTTGTGGTTGCATGGTTATTTCTCCAATAAAATCAATAAGAAAACGTATGGAGTTTAATTTTAACAGATAATTTACTTCCAATGCGAAAAATTTATATTACGATATCATTTCCCGGAGCGCCAAATTGACCACAGTAACCAAATGCTATTAAAAAAAGTGATGAGGTAACCAATTAAGCCTAGAATCGAGACATTAAAGATCTTTGGACCACTGTTGATGGCCATGACAATTGAAGAACCGATAATCATGGCTGCGGTGACAATGCCTATGGTCAATCGGTTGCTGCTTTTGTCAATCTGATGGCCAAATTGCTCTAGGCGTTTGATGTCCAGATTGATGTTGATTTTGCCTTGTTTTAAACGTTGGCTTAATAACATGATGTTTTTGGGAAAGTCATCCAAGCTTTGTAGTAGTGTACGGCTATGGGTTTTTGCTCTTTTACCTATGTTTTGTGCAGAAAAGCCGGATGAGACCACGGACAAAACCAAAGGCTTGCTGTGCTCTAGTAATTCAAAATTCCCATCCAAGCGTTTGACCACGCCCTCGAGTGTGATTAAGGTTTTGAATAACATGACCAAATCAGCCGGTAGGCGCAAGTCATTGTCACGCATGATGCGGGTAATGTCGTTCACCACATCGCTCATGCTCAATTGATTCAGCGGGGTATGCTCATAATTGAGCATCATTTCCAATACATCAGCACCCAATTGTTCATCGTTAGTGACTTCACCTATTGCCCAGTTGCTAAGAACATATTGGATGGCGAATTCATCTCGTTCAATTAAGGCATTGATTAAGGTGATGATTTCACGGCGACGGTGACTGCTTAAAAAGCCCACCAAACCAAAGTCAACAAAGCTCACACACCCTGTGGTGGTATTAACAAAAATATTGGCAGGGTGGGGGTCTGCATGGAAAAAACCTTGTTTGATAATCATGGTAAATAAGGCTTCGGTAATGTTTTGCGCTAATTCATGTAAAAACACCTCGGAACACTCGCCCAAAACCAAATTTTTTAATAAGCTGTCGCTGATATACTCTTGCACCAGAATATTGCGATTGGAAAGCTCAGGGTAGACTTTGGGAATGTGAATCTTGGGATTCTGTGAAAAAGTGGCACTGAAATTGCTTAAGTACTTTAATTCAAATGATAAATCTGTTTCCTTGCGCAGGCTTTTGGTAAAGTATTGCATCACCTCTACAGGTTGGTATCTTCTGGCTTCTGGAATTTCTGATTCTATTAAGTTGGCTATATGGGTTAGAATACGCAAGTCCGCATTGATGGTTTGTTCAATATCGGGTCGTTTGACTTTGATGACGACTTTTGTTCCATCCAATAGCGTTGCTTGATGTACTTGGGCAATAGAAGCACTACCAATAGGAATATCATCGATATTCTGGTAAATTTCATCCAAAGGCAAAGAAGAGTGCTCAGAAATGAGGGCAAAGATGGTCGACATCTCTAAGCTTTGAACGTTATTTTGTAGATGCTCGAACTCCTCAATCCATTCTGGACCAAAGATATCCACTCGGGTAGATAGAATCTGCCCGAGTTTAATAAAGGTGGGACCCAGTTCCTCAAATGCCAAGCGCACCCGTTTGGGTGTACTCATGTATAAGGTTGAGGCATTCGGTTCACCACCAGAGGAACGTTTGTTGAGAAACTGAGATAATTTTAAACGCTGTACGAAACTACCTAAACCGTAGCCAATAAAGACACTGATAATTTGGCGCAATCTAGGTAAATCACGTATGGCAACTACGGTTTCTTTAAGCATAATGTGTCCGTGACTAAAACCATGCTTTTTTATGATAAGCATGTCAATATATAAGCAATTAGCATAGCATATTCGAATCGCTTGCTGCAGCAAAGATTAATAATAGGGATCGGTTTTAATAAGATGAAATATTTTTTATACTTAATGAGCATGGTTGGTGTATTGACAACGTCGCTGACGGTGCATGCTGACCCATTAAATGACTTGATTAATAAGCAAACACAAAAAGCAGCGCCTACAGCAGCACAACAACAAAATGAACAAGCTGGTGATTTAATCATGAATGCTATGGGGCTTTTGGGTGTCGCTTACCGCTTTGGTGGCAATGATCCAGCCAAGGGCTTAGATTGCAGTAGTTTTATGCAGTATATTTTTAAGCAAGCAATGAATGTAAACCTGCCCAGAACCACAGGTGAACAAGTGAATTCAGGCATACAGGTTGCCAGAAGTGAATTGCAACCGGGTGATATGGTCTTTTTTGCTACTGCAGGTGGTAAACGTGTTTCACATGTGGGAATGTTTATTGGCAATAATCGTTTTATTCATGCACCAAGAACAGGCAAGAATATTGAAATTACGGATATGGGCTCTAAGTATTGGAGTAGCCGCTACATTACAGCACGCCGTATTCAGGGTGCTAATCGAGCAGCACAATTTATTCAATAGTTTTAGAAGACAGAAGGCAATCTCATGGCATTACCAATCATGCCCAAATGGTTAGACAATGACAATCAGGTGGTTTCATGTACAGAGAAAATCAAGGTCATGACCCAAAATATGGAAGAGTTACAACAAGTTGCGCAAGATGCTTTTGAAGATGCGTTGTTGATGGGCTGTCAAGAAGCTCAAGTACGCGCATATTTGCAGCAGCTTATGGACAGTTTAGACAATCCTTACCACTTATAAAGTTTGTCATAAGCCATAAAAAACCACCGTAAGGTGGTTTTTTATGGCTTATTTTTCAGGCGGCATGCCTTGATTGTAGAAGATGCTCAGTAATTCCCATTTGTCTTTGGGGCGGTAAAAATTAAAATGCCAAATCAAAGGAGATTTTTCATAAGCCTGTAAATACACCAATTCTGTGGTGACAGAGCTGGTGTTTTTTTCATAAATTTTTTCAGGTTTGGCTTTGACTAATGCACCAGATAAGGCCAAATGTCCTGGTATTTGTGATTTTAGGGCAAAAGTAGAGTCACGGTACTTACTGTCAGACATCAAACCATTACCAATCAATTGATCCAGTGCTTTGGTGCTGTCTTGATTGACTTGGCTTAAAAACAGCTGAGCTTGTTCACTGGGAGATTGTGCAAAGGCATGAGCACACAAGCTTGCAATCAGTACCAAACATAATTTTTTCATGGTATTTACCTTTGGGTTAAACAAGAGCAGTGCTGATATTCTTAGTCCAATAATTCGGTTGGTGTGACAAAACGCCATTCACCAGCGGCCAAATCGGTTGGAATGGTGAACTCACCAAATTGACGGCGATGCAAGTGTGCAACACGGTTTCCTGCCGCTGCAATCATGCGTTTGACCTGGTGGTATCTGCCTTCATGAATGGTCATGATTAAAGTGTGTTCATCTTCTAAATAGGCATCACTTGCAAATACGATTTCATCGGCATCATTTAAAACAACACCGGATTTGAGTTTTTCACAAAAAGCATCGTCTTCTGCGTGTTTTAATGTGATTTGGTAAACCTTACCAACATGGTGTTTAGGTGAGGTGATGCGATGGTTGTAAGGGCCATTGTTGGTAATCAAAAGTACGCCAGTGGTATCTGCATCTAAGCGGCCTATGGCTTGCAAATCAATGGTACGCCAATGAATGGGGAATAAGCTGAAAATACTGGCATAATTGGTTGGCTTATGCGAGGTTTCATAATCCGCAGGTTTGTTCATCAGAATATAAAAATAAGGCAAAGGCACAAAAGCCCAATCTTCACCATCAATTTTGACCGATGTGATGGTGCTTAAATCAACTTCTGCTTTGGGGTTGGTGATAAGCTCGTTGTTAATTTCTACACGCTCTTCTTTCACCAACGAGGTGCACAGTTTGCGACTGCCAAAGCCTTGTGCTTGTAAATATTTAATGATTTGCATGTATCAAAAGTACTTTCTAAAACTATAAAATAATAAAGGCTACCTGAAAATTCAGGCAGCCTTAACATCCAATTGATTTACCAGAAGAAAATCAAAGATTGAATAATAAACAGAGGAACCAAAATACCGAAAGACCAAGCCATGTAACCAAAGAAGCTTGGCATTTTAACGCCACGTTGTTCGGCAATGGCTTTGACCATAAAGTTCGGCGCATTACCAATGTAGGTTAAAGCACCCATAAACACAGAGCCCATGGAGATGGCCAATAAGGTGCTGCTCATGTGGCCCATCAACTCAACTGCATCGCCAGAAGCCATATTAAAGAAGACCAAATAGGTGGGTGCATTGTCTAAGAAACCAGACAACATACCACTCATCCAAAAGTACATCATGTTAATTGGATCGCCATTGCTGTTGTGAACCATTTGGATCAGTGGTTTAAAGTGACCGGCTTCACCGACTTGTAAAATAGCAATAACAGGTGCAATGGTAATGAAAATACCAATGAACAATTTGGCAACCTCGGCAATGGGGCCAAAGTCAAATTCATTTCCAGCACGGACTTGCTTCGGAGTGATTTGCATCGAAACAAACGTAACGGCAATGAAAATAACATCACGAATAATGGCTTCTAAATTTACCGGAGTGTTGAGGATTTCAAAGGTAATGCCTGATTTCCAAACGCCAGACATCAGCACGGCTGCAATAATAATACCCAATAAAATGAAGTTGGTTTTACCAAATATTTGCAATTTTTCTGGGGCAGCTTGCGCTTTAAGTGCATGTTTTTTCGGATTGACATAACCGGATTTGGCTTCTTTATTCCACAAATAGCGATCAATAAAGTAAAAGGCAGTCAGCAAAATCACAGCGTTCATTAAAATAGGCAAGAACATGTGTTCAACGGTCCACATGAAACTCACACCTTTTAGGAAGCCTAAGAACAAAGGTGGGTCGCCCAATGGTGTTAAGCCACCACCGATATTGGCAACCAAGAAAATAAAGAAAACCACAGTGTGTACGCGGTGTTGACGACCATCGTTGGCTTTTAATAAAGGACGAATTAACAGCATGGCTGCACCTGTCGTTCCCATAATTGAAGCCAAAACTGTACCAATGGCCAAAATGGTGGTGTTCATTTTGGCACTGCCATGTAAATTCCCCCAAACCAAAATGCCACCAGAGACAGTAAACAAAGCCAGTAGCAGCAAAATAAAGGGGATGTACTCACCAATCAAAGCATGTGCGACAGTGTGTACAGCATCGGTCATGCCAAAAACGGCGGTAAATGGAATCAAAAAAGCAGCTGTCCACAAGGCAATAATTTTACCAAAATGGTGATGCCAAATGGTGGGCACCAACAACGGGCACAAGGCGATAGACAATAAAATCAGGACGAATGGTAAACCCCACAAGAGGCTTATTTGGGTTGGGTCGAACGAGCTAGCTTGGGCCAGCGCAGGCAGTGTCATTAAGGGTACTGCAGCCAAAGTACGGCGCATAAAGTTTTTCCTTCTTCTCTTTTTCTAGACAGCAATCAATTGCTGCATGGGGTAATCCTGTCTGAATTATTGTTATCGTTGTACATCCGACACCTGCGTTTCACAATGGTTTTGATCACGGCAGACGTTACTGAAAAATCGGTATTAGTTTAATGCAATTGCGACAATGATTCTAGTTTTGGGTAGAAGTGCAACCACATATTGGATTTTATTGCGATTAAAAAACAAGCATAGCATGGTTTGCTTGTGCTTGTTTTACTGGGCAACATGATAACCATCAGTCTTGGTTAGAGCCTTTTTGAATAAACTCAATTTTATAACCATCAGGATCTTCTACAAAAGCAATAACGGTCGTGCCGTGTGCCATTGGGCCTGCTTCACGCACCACATTACCACCTTTTTCGCGAACCAAGTCACATGTTTTGTAAGCATCATCCACTTCAATGGCGATATGGCCGTAAGCCGTACCCAAATCATATTCGGTGGTATCCCAGTTGTGGGTTAATTCCAAAACAGTATGGTCAGATTCATCGCCATAGCCAACAAAAGCCAGAGTGAAGCGACCACCAGGAAAGTCATTTTTTCGCAACAGTTTCATGCCCAAGACATCTTGATAAAATGCCAATGATTTGTCTAAATCACCGACGCGTAACATGGTATGAAGTAAACGCATGGGGT
>JASLBZ010000189.1 GCA_030146285.1 Neisseriaceae bacterium
CGGTTCGGGTGTGGCATGAGCCGATGATTTCAAAGTGACTGTCTATTTCATTCGGATTAATCACTTCTGACGGATACAATGGATTATCGGAAAGAATATTGATATTGCCATTTGCTTGCCACTGTAAACGCTTAATGCGTAATTGGTCACCAATGCGGATGACAAATATGCCATCGCCAGTTTTCTTGGCAAGATTGACCAAAATGGTGTCTCCGTCTTTCAAGGTTGGCATCATCGAGTCGCCTTTAATACTCAAGCACACCAAGTCTTTTGGGTACAAGCCTTCTGCGTGTAACCAGTCATGTCTGAATTTTAAGTGATTGATAACTCGCTCTTGCGTGAATGTTGAGCCATTGCCTGCCGAAGCAGAAATGTCATACAAAGGCACGTCAGCAAAATCATCATTGTTATTATTACTTGATTTGCCTGTTGGCTTCTTTCCTTTGCCAAGAATTAACCAATCCAAGGTAACGCCAGTCAGCTCGCTTGTTAGCTTACAAAACTCCAAAGGCATTTCATTACGCATTTTCCAATTAGAAACATTGGACGTAGCAGTGCCTAGCTTTTCAGCTAAATCTTTATATGAAGAAACACCAAATGCTTCTTTCGCCCTATCTAAAATCCCTAATTCGGTATTTTGCACAGTTATATACCCTTAATAATCAATAACATAAATATATTATGATTCTATCGTATTCCCATATACCGAATTTTGGATTATATTACTCTCACCACAAGAAGCAATACAAAGAAATTCAATGGAATACGCAAATAAGGATTATATCGCATGAACGCTAATATTCAAAAAAGTAGTTTATCTCCTACGTCAGTTCGATTTTCAGAATCAGAAAAAGACATCATTCAAAAAGCAGCCGACAAAGAACGCCGCACTCGTGCCGAGTTTATTCGCTTAGCTGCAATTGACCATGCTGTTTCTATCTTAGAGGCGCAATCAGCATCCTTAGCAGCATCATAACAAGCTGTACTCCATATAAAAACCACAAAGTTATTTTTATTTAGGTGGGAAATGTCACAAGATAAAAGTCATCGTCGACGCTTAAACAATTACCAAGCCATGCGACGAATCAAGCGAAGGGGCAAGAAGTGAGTACAGCAGAATCATTAAGCGGTGTTTGCAGCGAGATGTGCAAATCAACAAAAGGCGGTGCTGGTGCTGTTGCCTATATGTTGGGCATGTCTCTTGACCAATTGAACAATCGTATTTACGAAAAAAAGAACCAGCGTGTCAGTGTTGATTTGGCGTTAGAAATTCAGCACGTCACCGAAAGTAGTGGCTTTGCCAAGTACATCGCCAAACAAAGCGGCGGTATTTTTGTAAAGCTGCCTGATTGCGGCACGATTGAAGAAGAGGATATCCAAAAAAGCGCCATGTACGCCATTGAAAAGATGGGTACCTTAATGGAGCAGTATCGGGTGTTTACGGAAGATGGCGTACTGGACAGCCAAGAGCAAAAGCAAATGATGCACACTAAATCTGAATTGTTTGCATCGGTGACCACCATGTTGCTTTATATCGTTAAAACATTTTCTGTTGATTCTTTGGATAATGATATGGAAGGTAAAGAGCAATGAGTAACAACAAACGCCATGCCCGTAAAAACTTTGGTGAGGTTTCTCGCTATACCATTAGCTGCCCTAACTGCGATTCTATTTGCGGCGTTCGCACCAGTGAAGCCGTTAGCAATACCACTCGTAAGCAAGCCATTCATTGCAAGAATCCTGCTTGTGGTTGGCAAGGTCAAGCCACCACAGAAATTACTGGCTCTACACATTTGCCTCACCCTGCTCTTGCCGACCCCAAACGCAGCATGCCACCGATGTTAAGCAACCACGAAGTTCTGCAAATCGCGGTTGGCAATAACGACCTTTTTTCCGAATAAACCAGCCTAGATAAACAAGCCATTTTTCAATGGGTTGGGCTTTTTGTACCCTAAATTTATGTGGAGATTTTACAAAATGAAAACGAAACAAACAGTTAACAAAAAACCATCACACCCTGCCATGAGCAATATCAAAGCAATATTGGCCAATGCGCCACGCAAACGTGTGGGTTTTGAAAGCGATATTGAGTATGGCTATAACCAAAGCGGTTTGCCAACTATCAAGGCGCTTAGCATTGCTGAATTGGAAGACATGTTAATCAGTGCGCAGAAGCTTGACCGCATTGCGACCCAAGCCACCTTGCTCAAGAAAATCGCTGCTTTGGTAAAGGAAGTCAATAACCTGTCGGTATTGAACGGTTTGGGGATTGCGCCTTTGATTGCCCCAGAAGTGATGCAGTTGCTGATGTATTTGGATCGTGTGGTTGAGCAAGCGGATTATGCCAACACCAAACTCGGTCGTGGTGCGGTGATTAAAAAAGCCCGTGCCGAACAAGCCATCCGTGCGGAAGAAGAAGCCAAAGCCCAAGCCATGGAAGAAGCGATTGCCGCAGTTCATGGCCAAGACCGTGCCAATGACATGATGAACAAAAGAAAGGTTGCTTAAATGAATACCAAAGCTATTAAAAATATTCAACACATCATTGCTAATCTAGAAGCCGATGCTGCTCGTCAACAAGCCTTGTTGGTTTGGGCGTAGTCCATGATTCTTAACCAACCAAAGCCACCTTATACCGCGCCATTTGGTGTCGTTGCCAAGTACATGCAACGCATGCCGGTGTCGGTGG
>JASLBZ010000199.1 GCA_030146285.1 Neisseriaceae bacterium
CCTGATCGCGTCTACAGCCACAAAGATGGCACTGGCCAGTTCAAATTGCCGGGTCGTTCATTGTTATTCATTCGCAACGTGGGCCATTTAATGACAACACCTGCTATCTTAGACAAAGATGGTAATGAAATTCCAGAAGGCATCATGGATGCTGTAATGACGGGTTTGATTGCTCCTTTTGATTTGAATCGTGAAGAAAACACCAACAGCCGCACTGGTTCTGTTTACATCGTTAAACCAAAAATGCATGGCCCTGAAGAAGTAGCATTTGCCAACACCTTGTTTAACAAGGTTGAAGATTTGGTGGGTTTGAATCGCCACACCTTAAAAATGGGTGTGATGGATGAAGAACGCCGTACGTCAACGAATTTAAAAGCCTGTATTAACGCAGCAAAAGATCGCATTGTTTTCATTAATACCGGCTTTTTAGACCGTACAGGTGATGAAATGCACACCGATATGCATGCCGGCCCCATGATTCGCAAAGGCGACATGAAAAACAGCCCTTGGATTAAAGCTTACGAAGCCAATAACGTCCAAACAGGCTTGGAATGTGGCTTGGTTGGCAAAGCACAAATTGGCAAAGGCATGTGGGCAATGCCGGACTTAATGGCTGAAATGTTAAAGCAAAAAATTGGCCATCCCAAAGCCGGTGCCACCACCGCTTGGGTTCCATCACCAACGGGGGCAACTTTGCATGCCATTCATTATCACCAAGTGAATGTCTTTGATGTTCAAAAAGAATTGTCAAAACAGCACCATGAATACCTAAACGACTTATTAACCATTCCTGTTGCAACCAACCCTGATTGGTCAAAAGAAGAAATCCAACAAGAATTGGACAATAACTGCCAAGGTATCCTAGGCTATGTTGTGCGCTGGGTTGATCAAGGCATTGGTTGCTCTAAAGTGTTGGACATTCACAATATTGGCTTAATGGAAGATCGCGCTACTTTGCGTATTTCCAGTCAACACATTGCTAACTGGCTATACCATGGCATCACCACACCAGAGCAAGTGAAAGAAACTTTGCAACGCATGGCTGCGGTTGTGGATGCACAAAATGCAGACGATCCATTGTATCAACCCATGGTCGGTCACTTTGAAACTTCAGCAGCATTCAGAGCCGCCAGTGATTTAATTTTCTTGGGTACAGAACAACCCAATGGTTATACTGAACCTTTGTTACACAAATGGCGCCAAGTGGTTAAAGCAAACTAACACTTCTACGCAGCAATAAAAAACACCCCTATTTAGGGTGTTTTTTATTGCTTATATTTAACATTCGTTTTAGAAAATCGCATCCGCCAACAAAACTGCCAAGATCATTTTCTCGATGTCTTCTTTTTTGCGGCAATCAACCACCATAACTTGCGCATGCTCCGTGCCTTGTCTTGTCACAAAACGCTCATATTCTTGGATGATTTTTTCTTGATTTTCATCTTCGTCCACATGGCTAATCCCCACAACCACAGGAACATTTTCTATTAAATCAGCAAATGATGTTAAATACACATTCAATTCATCCATGGCAATCACTTCTTTGTGATTAACCAATACAATCAAACCCATACCACCAACACGCAAAATATCCCACATAAAATCAAAACGATCTTGTCCAGGTGTACCATACAAATGCACTTTGGTTTCATCATCCAACAATATAGATGCATAATCCATGGCCACCGTTGTGCTGTCTTTCATGTCAGAGACAAAATCAGATGGTTTCACATCGGTATTAATAACATTATTATCACTGTAAGCAGCAATGGCAGAAGTCTTCCCGGAACCCACAGAGCCAGTAATAATGATTTTATGGTCGAACATACTCCTTGCCCCTTGGTTACTGCTGCTGATTGATTCGGTTTAAAGCATCCAAAATGCCTTTAGCTGCTCGCGTCCAAGGCAAATATGTTCCTGCTTTTTCAAAAGCACTGCCACTACCATTGCCTTGAGAAGGCGCACTCGGAGCCATACAGGCTTCCTTGATTTCTTGAATGCACACTTGTAATCGTTCCCGAGGCTCACTTAACATTTCAACACTGCCTTCGGACATGCCTCGCAAATGTTGTTGTATTCTATCGTACAATGAATACCACAAAGCATCGTTATCAATGCTGTCCAACATGTCTATCCAGTTTTTTCCCAATTTTAAATTCAAATTATTGGTAAAAACCAAACGGTATTCATCATTATAAAGATGAATCCATTTTAACAAATAGCACCACAACAAAATCTGACGTTTTTTTTCATAGTTTATCGGCGGTACGGTTCCATCTGACAAGATGGTGAGCCAATTCAAATGGTGAAACGATCCTTGCAGTATAAACAGACCAGACTCAACGCCTCTGTCAGTCATGATGTGATGATAAGATTCGCGTAAATTATCCACTCCAGACCAGTTGCGTAAGGGCTGTGGCGACATCAAAATCACATCAAAATTATTGGGTTGTTTTTCCGTGATTGTTCTGCCTTTTGAAACATCATGCAATGCTTCCAAAGCAGATTCAACAGCCTCATCATCCAGAAAGTCATACATAATATTGGGGAGAAACACATTCAACTTACTGCCAGGCAACTGCGCTGGCTGAGCAATATTGTGACAAAATTGTACAATATTTTGCTTTAGTTTTTCTAAGTCTTTTGCTGACAACAAAGATTTTAAGGAATCGTTTTTGTGTTGGTTCTCTTCTTGCAAACGACGTTTTACTTCACTGTCAATTTCAGCCGCTAACTGTTGAATCAAATACAAAACATTGCTTGCTTGCAAATATTGTGTCAAATCTGAAAAATGATGTACTTGACGCAGGTTCGCTGCAAACTTTTGGGTTAATGCATGAATGAATGCAGGATGCAATAATGATTTTAGAAAATCCACTGACAATGACTTTTGTGCTGCAGCACAAGAAACCATCGTACTGCCAAATTCACCATGATTTTGGTTTAACTCTTGTACCCTAGAAAGACCCGTAGGGTGGTATTGCTGATTC
>JASLBZ010000205.1 GCA_030146285.1 Neisseriaceae bacterium
CAATCAGAATAATCAAAATTGATGTTGTAAATGCATTTTATTGAGAAAATTTTCGTAATAGCAGTCCCAGTATGTTGGGAATATGGTAAAAATATACCCATAGCCTTTAAGGCAATCAGATGCGATTAACGAATAACTTACAATATGTGAATAAGCACGATGATTTTTTCTAAATTTGGTAATAAATTTGCAGGCAATTCAAGTATCTCTAATTTAATGCATGATTTGAACGATGGTTTAAGAACCCCTGGTGCGATTATGCTCGGTGGCGGAAATCCTGCGCACATTCCAGAAATGGATGCATACTTTCAAAAATTATTGGCTGATATGTGTGCCAGTGGCAAATTAACCGATGCTTTGTGCAGCTATGATGGTCCACAAGGCAAAGATGCCATGTTAAAGGCCTTAGCTGTAACCTTAAATAAAAAGTACTCTTGGAATATCAGCGAAAAAAATATTGCCTTAACCAATGGCAGTCAAAGTGCATTTTTTTACTTATTTAATCTTTTGGCCGGTCGTTTTGAAGATGGCAGCTGTCGCAAGGTATTGTTCCCATTGGCGCCTGAGTATGTCGGCTATGCTGACTCTGGTTTGGATGATGATTTATTTATTGCCAATAAACCGCACATTGAGTATTTACCCAATGGTCAGTTCAAATATCGGGTTGATTTTAATACTTTGGATATCACTGAAGACATTGGGGTCATTTGTGTTTCACGTCCAACCAACCCAACGGGCAATGTGATTACCGATGCCGAAGTGGCGCATCTTGATCGCTTGGCCAAGCAACACAATATTCCATTGTTAATTGATAACGCTTACGGTGTGCCGTTTCCGAGCATTGTTTTTACAGAGGCAACACCATTTTGGAATGAGAATGTGATTTTGAGCATGAGCTTGTCCAAGCTAGGTCTTCCGGGAACGCGTTGCGGCATTATTATTGCCAATGAAGAAACCATTAAGGCCGTGAGTAACGTTAATGGCATCATTAGCTTAGCACCGGGCAGCATTGGTTCTGCCATGGCTTTGGAAATGCTAGAACGTGATGATTTGATTTCTTTATCAGAAAAGACCATTAAGCCATTTTACCAAGAACGCGTTGATCAAGTGGTTGATTTAATCCGTCAGTATATTCCAGAAAATCAATGTTTAATCCATAAGCCAGAAGGGGCTATTTTCTTATGGCTTTGGTTCCAGAACCTACCCATTAATAGCCAAGAATTGTATGAGCGCTTAAAAAAACGTGGCGTTTTGATGGTACCCGGTCATTATTTCTTCCCTGGTGTTGAAAAAGACTGGCCACATGCCCACCAATGCATCCGCATGAATTATGTACCAGAGTTAGCCGAAATTGAAAAAGGCATTGTCGTTTTGGCTGAGGAGTTGAACTTGGCGTATCAGGGCATTCAAAGCGCATCAACATAAGGCGTTATCAAGTGTTGCTGGTCTTACTAAATGAAGCCGTAAGCCAAAAGCCTTTTGGATAAACAGCTGTCAAAGTGGTAACAAAAGAGAAGTATGCTGATTATTTTGGTTTATTGGGTTGGTGTGCATAACAATTTTCAATGTTGGGGAATACTTTTCAGTTTGCGTTTTACTCATGAAAAGAAATAAGAAACCATTTAAAATTATGCAAGCAAGTTATTGTGGACCTATAATAGATTTAACATTTATTTAAACTTAGGGGGATTGTATGAAGCATCAAGAAGTCATCGCACAGCCAGGTGAAAATTGTTATTTTATGGTATTTAATTTGCTGGATGCCGCAAAAGATCGCGAGGTTGTTGTTGATTTGTGTAATAACCTCTCGGGCATGATTCGCAGCATGAAAAACCGATTTCCTGAGCTGGAAGTCAGCTGTGTATTGGGCTTTGGTGCAGATGCTTGGCAAACGCTATTTCCTAAGATCGGTTTACCAAAGGAGTTGGAAACATTTTCTGAAATCAAAGGCCCAGAATTCACCGCAGTTTCAACACCCGGTGATTTGTTTTTTCACATTCGAGCGTTGAAAGTTGCAGCTTGTTATGAATTGGCTTCTATTATTAGCAATCAATTAAAAGACGTGGCAGTTTCTGTGGATGAAACCCATGGTTTTCGGTATTTTGATGGCCGTTCTATTATTGGTTTTGTTGATGGGACAGAAAATCCAGAATACCCTGATGAGCGCATTGCTTATGCTGTCGTGGGCGATGAAGATCCTGATTTTGCAGGTGGTAGTTATGCTTTTGTACAAAAGTACATTCATGACATGGACGCTTGGCAAGCCTTGAGTGTGAGTGAGCAAGAAAAAGTCATTGGACGGCATAAGTTTAATGATGTTGAGTTGCAAGATGACGAAAAAGAACCGGGCTCACACAATGTGGTGACGAATATTCAGGATGCAGATGGCAATGATTTGAAGATTGTCCGCGCTAATATGCCATTTTCAAATCCTTCTTGCTACGAACACGGTACTTATTTTATTGGTTATGCGCGTTATTTTTCAACGACAAAAAAAATGTTAGAAAACATGTTTGTCGGCACTTCGACAGGCAGCACAGATAGCTTGTTAAAATACAGTAAAGCCATTACAGGGACATTATTCTTCGTACCATCTCCTGATTTTTTGGATGATGTTCAGTAATCTATGTTGCGCCTTATTGGTGTTGTCAACATGATTAAGGTTTTAAGAGGATGATTTTCAGTGGCCTTATATTTTACTTTTTGTAAAATGTAATGGACATGGCTGTTGGATAAGACAGCATGGCGAATCAAACATAGAAATGTCGTTGTACCATAGGATAATGAATTATCTTCATTGTCCTATGGAAAACGGTCATGAAATTCGATATACTCAAGTCAAACTTAAAAGCAATAACAATAAAATAAATAGGACACATGGACAAAAGCCCATCAGGGCTTTTTTTGCGTTGTATTAAAGGGAAAATAGATAGGTAGCGTGTCATCATCAGATGCAATCTATTTGAAAAACATTTTGTTTTATCATCCTAAAATTTTTCATCTCGTCGTTTTGGATGCGTTATGAAATTCAAAACGAACGGTGGCGAAAAAAGGGTCAGATCGACCCGAAGCTTACTGACACCACACTACACGGAGTTTTAGTATGACATCCGCAGCATCCACACGTCTTGAAAAAGACTTACTTGGTACTTTAGAAGTGCCAGCCAACGCATATTATGGTATCCAAACCTTACGCGCCGCTGATAACTTTCATTTGTCTGGTAAAACCTTAGCTGATTATCCTCATTTTATTATTGCTTTGGCCATGGTGAAACAAGCCGCTGCCAAAGCAAACAATGAATTGGGTTATTTATCTAATGAAAAATACCAAGCAATTGAAGCTGCTTGCAAACGATTGATCAATGGTGAATTCCATGATCAGTTTGTAGTAGATATGATTCAAGGTGGTGCAGGGACGTCTACAAATATGAATGCCAACGAAGTGATTGCCAATATCGCTTTGGAAGAAATGGGCAAACAAAAGGGTGAGTATGCATTTGTACACCCGAATAATGATTTAAACATGGCGCAATCGACTAACGATGCTTATCCAACAGCCATTCGTGTTGGTTTATTGTTAAGTCAAAAAGATTTATTGGCAAGTTTGCAAAATTTGATTGCTTCATTCACCAATAAGGCCGGTGAATTCAATGGCATCTTAAAAATGGGTCGCACCCAATTACAAGATGCAGTACCAATGACTTTGGGTCAAGAATTCAAAGCTTTTGCAAGTAATTTGGCAGAAGATTATACTCGTTTGACAACCTTAATGCCTGAGCTTTTGTGTGACACCAATCTTGGTGGTACTGCAATTGGTACTGGTATTAATGCAGATCCGCGCTATCAACAATTGGCTGTTGATAGCTTGGCTGCAATCAGTGGTCATGCGATGAGAACGGCACCGGACTTGGTAGAAGCAACGTCAGATATGGGGGATTTTATTTTATTGTCTGGCATGTTAAAACGCACAGCCATGAAATTGTCAAAAATCTGCAATGATTTGCGCCTATTGGCCAGTGGTCCTCGTACGGGTATCCAAGAAATCAATTTGCCTGCACGCCAACCTGGTAGTTCCATTATGCCAGGTAAAGTGAACCCTGTGATTCCTGAGGCGGTTAATCAGGTTGCTTTTGAAGTGATGGGTAATGATTTGACCATTACCATGGCATCGGAAGCCGGCCAGTTACAGTTAAATGTAATGGAGCCTGTGATTGCTTATAAGCTCTTTGACTCGATTAATCTATTGCAACGGGCCATGGATATGTTGCGTGAATTGTGTATCGATGGCATTACTGCAAACAAAGAGCATTGCCTAAGCTTGGTTGAGAATTCTATTGGTTTGGTAACGGCATTGAATCCTTATATCGGTTATGAGAACTCAACTCGCATTGCCAAAATAGCCCTTGAAACTGGCCGTGGTGTTTTGGAGTTGGTTCGCGAAGAAAATCTATTGGATGATGATGTACTTGCAGATGTATTGCTGCCTGCTAACATGATTGCCCCTCGTTTGGTGCCTGCTGAAGTGTAAATCAGCTTCGCTACTGAATACAAAAAACAGCCTGAAATGTTGATTTCAGGCTGTTTTTTTGTGGGTAATGGATTTTATCGGGTGATTGATGCATTTAAAATGGTGAATAAGTGTTTACTTTTCTTTACAAATTAATAATAATGATAGCTATTATTATTACGATATGCGTAAAATTACCAAATTCAAACCATTTGTAAAATTAAGGGACAATCAATGCAACGCAAGATTTTGGCCGTTTCAGTATTGGCAATGTTAGCAACAAACAGTTGGGCACAAACAACAGAAGCTGCAACCACACTTGATGATGTTGTGGTGTCAGCGACAGGTTATGAACAAAAAATCAAAAATGCTCCAGCTAGCATTACAGTTATTTCTGAAGAAGAATTGACCAAAAAAAACTACACCAGTGTTGCAGAAGCTTTAAGTGATGTGCCTGGTGTGGATATTCGCAATGGTGCGAGTAAAACAGGCGTTCTTGGTATTGAGATGCGTGGTATGCCTTCTAATTACACCTTAATTTTAATTGATGGCCGACGTCAAAATACCTCAGGTAGCATTGCCCCAAATGGTTTTGATAGTACGATGCAAGGCTTCTTACCACCGATGTCAGCCATTGCACGCATTGAAGTTGTCCGCGGCCCTATGTCGACTTTGTATGGCTCTGATGCCTTAGGTGGTGTGGTCAATATCATTACAAAACCAATATCCAGTGGTGAATGGCATGGCAATGTAAAAGCACAGGCAACGATTCAACAAGACCGAGATGTCGGTGACTCAAGAGCATTAGACATTTACACCAGTGGCCCGATTGTTGCTGATAAATTGGGTATTGAAGTACGCGGTCGATTCTTCAATCGTGATGGTTCAAAACGATTGTATGAAAATGCCACAGGGCGAGATCCAAGAGCAGGACGCAGTGATAACTATGATTTAGGAACCAAGTTATCTTGGGACATCAATGACGATAATAGTCTTTGGGTCGATCTAAACACGTCAAAACAATGGTATGACAATAAAGACAGCCGTTTGGGAACGTTGGATACCTATAAGCCCAATGGTGAGCCCAATAAGATTTCTGGTTACAAAGATAAGCTTACATTTTTACGCAATCAATATGCCATTGGACACAAATTGTATTTGGGTTCAACGACGGTTGAAACCACATTGAGCAAAGTGGACACTGAAACCAAAGGGCGCACATTGCCAAAAGGAAACGTGCCTGCATTGGGTTATGTGTACAAAGGTGGCGAAGATCGCAAGCTGAAAAATACCGATATTATTTTCCAAAGCAAGGCTTTAATTGATTTGGATGAGCATGCGATTAATGCGGGTTTTGAATATCAAAACAACAAAACTGTTGATGCAGCTGCCGGACAAGGCAATAGCTTTAAACAAAACTCATGGGCACTTTTTGCTGAGGATACTTGGCGTTTTGTTCCGCAGTTGGCACTGACGTTTGGTACGCGATATGAGCATCATAAGACGTTTGGTGGAGAGTGGACACCAAGAGCTTATTTGGTTTGGGATGCCAATGAGCAATGGACTTTAAAAGGTGGTGTGAGCACAGGTTATAAAGTTCCAACATCCAATCAGCTGCATGATGGCATTAATGGTTTTACTGCACAAGGCAAAACGGCCACCATCGGTAGCCCAAGTTTGAAACCAGAAAAATCAATTAACTATGAATTGTCTGCCAATTACACCAATGATAAATTGGATTTAACTGCAACAGCGTTCTTGAATCAGTTAAAAGACAAAATCAGCAAAGGCAATCCAATTGCAAATTGTGACTATGCGGGTGGAGTGACTGGCAATTGTATTTCATTGGGTGGTTTCCCAACCCAAAAAGAATTTGATCAAAATGTCAACTTAGACAAAGCGCAGTCAAAAGGACTTGAGTTGACGGGTAAGTATCAGGTAACACCAGATTGGCAATTAAAAGGTTCATACACATGGATGAAAACAGAAGTGAAATCTGGCGCTGAAAAAGGCCAGTATTTTGTGAATGTGCCCAGAAATGCATTGAACTTAACCAGCACTTATCAGTTTAACGAAAGGCTCAATGCTTGGGCTGGTGTTGAATACAAATCTAGCCGTAAGCGTTTTGGAGCTGCGCCAACAAGCAAAGACAATATTGAAATTGCCAAATTAACGGACAATAAATTCAAAGGCTATACTGTTGTGAATTTGGGTATGCAATACCAAATCAATAAAGACCTGAACTTTACTGCCGGGATTGACAATGTTTTGGATAAGAAATTTGATAAAGCCAAAACATTTGTCAATTCAAATGGCGAAGAACAAGTTGTGTATGATTATTCGAATGGTGGCCGTAGCAATGAAGGTACTTATATTGATCGCCGTAAATTGTGGATGTCATTGTCGTATGATTTTTAATGAAAAAAAACAAATCCCATCTTGGTGATTCGGTTAGATTCAGATAGGCATATTGTTAAAAAGCCAGTCATTTAGATGACTGGCTTTTTACTTGCTGAAGAAAAAAAGGTTTACAGTTTGTAATGTTATACTATATCATTTACTACTTAACAGTTATTGAGCGCACTGGCATCAACGCTAGCGTTATACCATGAAAAAAACGTCATTATTATTAAGCAGTGTTTGGCAACGATTGTCGCTGGCATTGACTTTGGTGGCTGTGATTTGGTGTTTGTTCTTTTGGGTTGTGAAACATGCCAATTAAAATCGAGAACATCACCATCAGTTATCAAAAAAGACCGGCAGTTCACCATGTGTCGCATGAGTTTCGCGAGGGTGAATCTTGGGCGATTGTAGGCCCAAACGGTGCAGGTAAAAGTACTTTATTAAAAGCCATTATGCAGCTTTTGCCCAGCGATACCGGCTCGGTGATTTGGGAGGGGTTGTCTCGCTCAGACATTGCTTATTTGCCACAACAATCAGAGATAGACCGTGACCAACCCATGAGTGTTTTTGAGTTGGTGAGCATGGGACTTTGGTATGAATTGGGTTTTTTTGGTGGCATTAATCAAAAACAAAAACTCAGGGTTCAGTTTGCCTTAGACAAAGTGGGGTTGGCTGGTTTTTCTGAGCGCATGATTAGCGAGTTGTCTAACGGCCAATTTCAACGGGTTTTATTCGCACGCATGTTGGTTCAGGATGCCAAGTTTTTACTCTTGGACGAGCCTTTTAATGCTGTTGATGCCACAACAACCGATGCTTTGTTGCAGGTATTGCACGATGCCATGGGTGAAGGAAAAACCGTAATTGCTGTTTTGCATGACATGGCACAGGTGAAGAACAATTTGCCCAATACATTGTTATTGGCAAAAGAAAAAATTTCAGCAGGCAAAAGTGAATTGGTGATTAATGAAGCCAATTTGCACGCGGCGCTTGTGAAGATGCAACCGACAATGATGGCCCAAGATTGGTGCCAAACCCCATAACGGATTAAACATGTTTTTGTACACTTTATTGATTGAACCTTTTGCTGACTTTGGCTTTATGCGTTTTGCTTTGGTTTCAACCATTTTTTTATCACTGAGTGCAGCGCCCATTGGCGTGTTTTTGGTGATGCGTCGCATGAGTTTAATGGGTGATGCTTTAAGCCATGCGATTTTACCCGGTGCTGCCGTTGGTTACATGATTGCTGGTCTCAGCATTCCGATGATGAGTCTTGGTGGTTTTATGGCAGGCATTATCATGGCTGTATTGGCCGGTCTGGCCAGTCGTTTTACCAATTTAAAAGAAGACGCCAATTTTGCAGGCTTTTACTTGATGAGTTTGGCACTTGGTGTTTTGCTCATTAGCCGCTCAGGCAGCAACGTGGATTTACTGCATTTGTTGTTTGGGTCAGTATTGGCTGTGGACCAAGTCTCTTTGTTATTGATTGCCATGGTTTCTAGCATTACTTTGATTTTACTGGCGTTAATGTATCGGCCTTTGATGCTAGAGAGCATTGATCCTATTTTTTTACGAGCGGTAAAAGGCAAGGGCAGTTTGTGGCATGTCTTGTTTATGATGTTGGTGGTGATTAATTTGGTTGCTGGTTTTCAAGCATTGGGAACATTAATGGCGGTGGGCTTGATGATGTTGCCTGCCATTAGTGCGAAGCTGTGGGCTAAGAGCATGGGCATGATTTTGTTGCTTTCTTGTTTGGTGGCATTGCTTTGCAGTTGGGGTGGTTTGGTGTTGTCATTTTATGTGGAAGTACCTTCTGGCCCTGCAATTATTATTTTGTGCAGTCTGGTGTATTTGTTCTCTTTGGTATTTGGTTTACATGGTGGTGTGCTGGCAAAATATTTGCGCGGCAAACACCACAAAGCTTAAAACACTCTAAGGTATTGATGATGAAAAAATGGTTATTGGCAGTGGGTTTGTTGTGCATGGCTAGTCTGGCGATGGCAGCACCGATTCAGGTTTTAAGCAGTTTTAGTATTTTAAGCGACATGACCCGACAAATTGGCGGCAATCGTGTGGTGGTCGACAGTTTGGTGGGGGTAAATCAAGATGCCCACAGTTACCAATTAACACCGACAGACATTAAAAAAATCCGTGCTTCTAAATTGGTTTTGTTAAATGGTTTGGGTTTTGAGTCTGCAGATGTGACCCGCGCCATTGAGCAAAGTAAAGTCAAAGCTGTGGTGGTGAGTACCGGAATAAAAACATTGGAGATGGAAGAGGAAGATGGGCATGAGCATGCAGGACATGACCATCATCATGACCAAGATCCACATGTTTGGAATGACCCATATTTGATGCAGATTTATTCGAAAAACATTGCCAATGCCTTAATATCGGTTGATCCAGCTGGTAAAGCTTACTATGAGCAACGTTTAAAAGCTTACCAAAAAGAGTTAATGGCTTTGAATTTATGGACTGCCAAACAGTTTGCGACCTTGCCACGCATGCAGCGAAAAGTATTAACCTCACATGATGCTTTTGCCTACATGGCCCATCGCTATGGCATTACTTTTATTGCACCACAAAGTGCCAGTGGCGACAGCGAAGCTTCAGCAAAAACCGTGGCCAATATTATCAAACAAGTGCGAGAGCAAAACATCAAAGCGGTGTTTATGGAAAATATCCAAGATGAGCGCTTAATGCAGCGCATTGGTAAAGAGGCCAATGTGAACATCAAAGGCAAGTTATATTCGGACGCACTGAGCAATAGCAATGAGCCGGCAAATACCTATATTAATATGTACCGTTACAATGTAAATCAATTGCTTAAAGCCATGAAGTAAGAAAAAACCGCTGATCATCAGCGGTTTTTTTAATCCCAGTTCAGGCTTTGTAACAATGCTTGTTTCAAAGACAATTGCATTTGTGTATTCAGTAATTCAGTCGAAGAGATTAAGAAACTGTCTTCTACGCGTTCATCCATGGTCGCAATTTTGGCATGATGCAGGTGAATATTAAAGTCAGACAAAACTTTGGCAATGTTGGCAAGCAAACCCAAGCGATTGTAGGTAATAATATTCAAGCTAAACTCACCGTAGCTATTTTCTTCGATAAGCTCAATTCTCGTTGCCAAAGGCAGGTGTTTTAAACGGCGGCTTTTGGGCTTGGCAACAGAAGCCACGGCAAATTTTTCAGGCTGCTTGATAAAATCCAATAAAGTATCATTCAGCCGTTCAATCACTTCTTCTCCTTTGCCGTGCATCAGATAGTCAGGCACTTGTAAGGTAAACATGTCCAACACAAAGTCATGGTGACTGACAAAAGCGCGAGCAGCCAAAATATCCAATTGCTGGGAACTGAAGATATGGCACATTTTGGCAAAAAGCTGCATGGTATTGGGCATGAAAACCATGACTTGCAAAAACTGGCTGTGTGACAAAAATCGCATGGCAATGGCTGGGGCATTCATGTCTGCTGCAATGTGTTTTAAATGCCAAACCACATCGCGTTTTTCGTAACGAGAAAAATAAGCAGCACCAAGCTGGTTCATTACTTTTTGCTGAGATTGTTCGGATAAATTCATTTTTTGCATGGTCAATAAGGCAACGGCATGGCGCTTGCTCATCATGGATGACATGGAGTCGCCATCGCCACGCAAAGCTTGTAAGCTGCTTTGCAAAAGCTCATCAATCAAGCTGGCTTTCCAGTTATTCCAAATTTTGGGGTTGGTGCCTCGAATATCTGCAAGAGTCAGTAAATACAGTGCTGTTAAACGCTCTGGCGTTTGTACTCGCTCACAAAAAGCGGCGATTACAGCAGGGTCTTTGATATCTTCTTTTTGTGCGGTTTGGGAGAACAATAAATGCTCTTCGACCAAAAAACACAATAATTCACTTTCATCCGCACTTAGAAAATGATCATTGGCAAAGTTTTTGGCATCAATAATGCCTTCGGTTGAATGGTTGCCTTGGCGACCTTTGGCGATGTCATGAAAAAAAGCAGCTAAATACAAAATGCAAGGATTTTCAAAGTGCTGCATGAAGTTCGATGCTGTGGGGAATTCATGGCTGTGGGCGTCAATGGCAAAGCGGCGCATATTGCGAACCACCATTAAGATATGCTCATCAACAGGATAGATGTGAAACAAATCGTGCTGCATGTGTCCAACAATTTTGCCAAAATTGGGCAGATAGCGGCCTAAAAGTCCATACAGATTTAGCTTTCGTAGGGTGTGGGTTAGGCCATCACCACGACGGAAAAAGCCAATAAAACGCTCACGGTTAATCGGGTTTTGGTAAAAATCATGGTCAATTTTTTGCCCAGCTTGCCACCAAGCACGCAGGGTTTTCGGTGCCAATTGGCGCATGTCATTGTGCTGGTTTAAAACTTCGACAATCCGAAAGATTTGCTCCGGTTCTTGGTGGAAAAGCTTGAGGTTTTTACTGGCCAAATTGTTGCGAATTTGATAAAAATGCCCATCAATATCACGCATAAACCGAGGCCAAACGGAGTAAACGCGTTCTTTTAACATGGGCAGTAAAATAGCATTCATTTGTTTGACGTTTTTACTGGCTCGGTAAAAAATCTTCATCAGCTTTTCGCTTTTGATTTGCTGCTCATCATCGCTTAAGCCCAAAGCTTGCGCCACTTGCGTTTGAATATCAAACAGCAATCTGTTTTCG